>CAZMFD010000031.1:0-33052 GCA_964565445.1 uncultured Geobacteraceae bacterium | reverse complement strand
TCGTTTCACGTGGGTTGAGGATAGAGCCTGTTGAACTTGAGCTTACCCGCAATGAGGTAGGCCATTGAAATCATGTTGCGAGGATTACGATAACCACGTGCCCTTGCTTTGGCTGCCTGGATCAAACTATTGATCCCTTCCAAATAGCCAGTGGTTAACCCGCTGTCAAAATGACTCAGGATGCCATCCCAGTGCTCTTTTACTGACTTGGCCATCTTCTGGATAAGACTGATGCTGCTCTTGCTGGTTTTCTTGCACCATTGGGTCAGTAATATTTCCGCTTCCTGGCGGTTTTCGGCGAAGTAGACATTTTGCAGGTTCAGTTTATGGGTGTAGGCCTCGATACTTTTGTGGCATTGATTGGCGACCATGGTGTCGATGCGATCTTGCTCTTCAAGAGTCAGGTTTTCATGGTTTTTCAGAAAGAGGAAGCGGGTTTTCTTCAAGAATTCCGGGAACTGCCTGGCCTCTTCTGCTCTGATTTTTCCTAGCGCTTCATTCATCAACTTGATGAGATGAAACTTGTCGAAGGTTGTGACAGCGTTGGGTAACTGCTCCTTGACCCCTTTGATGAAGGCTTTTGACATGTCGATGGCTGCATCTGTTATCAGTTCCGGATCACCGCCATGCTCCTTGAGGTCGGCGACAAACTCCTTCACAGTTTCGTTATCTTTGCCTTCCGTGCCGAACATGAGCTTTTTCTGGTCGAGATCGAAGAAAAAAGTGACGTAATTGTGGCCCTTTTTGACGGAGGTTTCATCGATCCCGATACGCTTAACGTCGGAAAAATCCTCTTTAACTCTGGCACGTTCCACATAGGCATTGATGATCCGCCACAAACGGGTATCGGTCACTGCAAACAGTCTGGCCATGACATTCACCGGCATGTCACGTGCCATGGTCATCACCAGAGCTTCAAATAGCAGGGTAAAACCTGAACCTGGACGTGCCCATGGAACTTGAATCTGCTTTACACCGCAGGTTTCATTGGGACATCTAACCCGGGGCACCCTGGCATGAAGATATGCTTCATACTGGAAGAAGTTCAGATGTCGCCATTGCTTCTCCGTGGTGTCGTACGCCGACGCAGGAGCACCACAAACCGGACAAGCAAATGCTGCTCCGCACTGGAAGTCGATGGTTATATCAAGTCGATTCGATTCCTTGGAGAAGTCGACCTTCGTGACTTCCCAGGGATGAACAATGCCAAGGGCCATACCAAAAAGAGCTTCGGGTTGCATATATACGTAAAACCTCCGGGAAATGAATTGATGCCGGATTATACCACTACCCACTCAAAGTGACGAAGAGCCATCAGGAGCCTGTCGGACTATGCACGAGCCGGCTGCAAATCCCGCTGTTTGGCTCAGATTTCCGCTCCTTTTTGGTCCATAGCTATGGCTATGACCCCGCAAATGACCGAAAATCTGTTCTCAAACTTCTGAATTCTCGTTTCGACTCGCATAGTCCGACAGACTCCTAGGCTGACTCTAAAAGACTAACGTGTTGATGGCCATTTTCAAGAAATTTAATTGAACAAAAAAACAGGCGATCACCACAATGATGACCGCCTGCTGTTAAGCTCTCAGTTGAAGTTGCTGATAACTGCTTAGATGCACGAGCCTTGACCACCACGGCGTCCTGATCTTTCACCGGGGGCACAATCACCGGCGTCGCAATTTCTGAACTGTCCACGTTGGCCGTAGGAGTTGTCGCCCTTGAGTTCGCGCAGTTGCTCGAACTTCTGCTGTTGTTCCGGGGTCATCACAGCAGCCATCTGCTGGCGATGTTTGGCCCCATTTACCATCATTCGGGTTTTCAATTCGGCGTGTTCTTGTACTGCTGCGCGGATGCCGGCTTCATCAGCGTCGTTGGCTCGGGCGACTTCACGCAATTGATTACGGCTGGCCTGCATTTCGGTGCGCAGCGTCTGCTGCTGTTGCCGGTGCTCACTACGCAGGTTCTGCAGTTCTTGTTGCTGATCTTCGCTCAGGTCGAGAATCACCGCCATTTTTTGCTGGTGTACTCCCTGGCGTTGCTCGCGTTGTTCGTCGTTCATACGCTGGCCTGAGCGTGGGGAACAATCCTGGTTGCCCCTCATGCCCGGACTGCCGGGCCAACCGAAGGCGTGGGTTCCCGCCAGCAATAGACCAGTGATAAGCAGAGTGAACAAGATAGATCGTTTCATGGTTTTTCTCCTTTTTATCTGTGGGTTGGTTAAAAATGTTTGGCATCGATGGCTAGACTATAATCAAAGTAAGGGTAAATGTGGGTTAAGAGCTGTGAGGTTTAAGTAAAGTTATGTAAAGCTGTTGATATTTGTTTTCGCTTTACATTTCTTTACAGCACTGGTTCTGACTGACAGGTATGATAGGCGCCTATACAAAAGTGATATTATGCAACATGAACAGGAGAAACCATGGAACGGATTCTGGTCATTGATGATGACATGGAACTATGTGAGTTGCTGCAGGAGTATCTGGGAGGTGAAGGCTTTCAGATTGATGCGGTGCATCGCGGGGATTTGGGAGCCGAGGCGGCAACGAGTCATCCTTACGATCTGGTGGTGCTGGATGTTATGTTGCCGGGCCTTAATGGCTTTGATGTGTTGCGTAAGATTCGCGAAACCAGCCGTATTCCGGTGATCATGTTGACGGCCCGCGGTGATGATGTTGACCGCATTGTCGGGCTGGAACTGGGCGCCGATGATTATCTTCCCAAACCATTTAATCCGCGTGAGTTGGTAGCCCGTATCCGGGCTATTCAGCGGCGCCTTGAAGGCTCTTCGGCGGGCTTTAGCGCTAAGTCCAAGGTTCAGACCGAATATCGGATCGGGGATCTGTTACTGAATGCGACCAACCGTACTGTCAAGCAGAATGGCCGGGGGGTGGAACTGACCTCGGTGGAATTCAACCTGCTCGGAGCTCTGCTTGCCCATGCCGGTGAGATTATCAGCCGTGAAGATCTGGTGGAGCAGGTTTTGGGGCGGCACCTTTCAGCCTACGACCGCAGTATCGATGTCCATGTCAGTGCTCTGCGCAAAAAGCTCGGCCACAGTTACCAGCAAACCGAACGGATCCGTACCGTGCGCGGGATTGGATATCTTTATTCCTTACCGGAGAACGAATCCTGATGCGCAGTCTGTTTTTAAAGATCTTCCTGTATTTTTTGCTCATCATTGTGTTGGTTACCGCCTCCGTGGTGGTGCTGACCTATTTTCGTGATCAGGAGTTTCCGCCGCTGGCGCATCAGAGTTTTAGCCGGCGTGCGATTACCGAATACGGTCGCGAAGCGATTCGCGCTTTTGAAACCGCCGGGATTCCGGCGGTAGATCAGTATACGGAGCGCTTACTGCGCGAATCAGGGATCGAGTTGATTCTTTTTGACCGGCAGATGCAGCTGTTAAGCCGGCGGACAGTTCATCGCCGGGTGCAGCACATGGCATCACGCGCCCTGCGCAGTGGTGAGGTGGTGCTACCGATGCACGGAGCCCGTAACGGTATTGCGGCCACGGTCAAAGGTGCCGGCGGTAATGACTATGTCGTTGTTATCACCCTGCCGGAGCGACCGGCACCGCGCGATTTTTTCAAGGTGATGACCCATGGTTTTCTCGGTGTCCAGCTATTGTTGCTGTTTGCCATTACCGCCCTGGTATGCTTTGTTCTGGCGCGCTCGCTGGCGGCACCGATCAGTCGTCTGCGCCAGGCTACTTATCGCTTTGCTTCCGGTGATCTGGCTACGCGCATTGGTGATCAGGTCAGAGGCAACAACGAACTGGCGGGATTGGCGCGGGATTTTGACCATATGGCCACAAAGATTGAAGCCCTGATCTCTGATCAGCAGCAACTGTTGCGCGATCTCTCCCATGAGTTACGTTCACCGCTGGCACGCTTGACGGTGGCCCTGGAGATGGCCCGCCAACCATCATCTGCCCAAGCGCATGACAAGTCGCTGGACCGGATTGCCCTGGAGGCAGAGCGGATGAACGAAATGATTGGTCAACTGCTGGGTTTGACCCGCATGACCAGCGGTATCACTGAACAACGTTTTGCTTCTCTTGATCTACAGGAAGTACTGGGGAAGGTGGTTCAGGACGCTGACTATGAAGCAGCGGCACGTCAATGCCGGGTCGTTTTTGAATCATCAGGATCGGCAGCGATAACCGGCTCAGAAGAGTTGCTGGCACAGGCATTGGAGAATGTTATCCGTAATGCGGTTAAATATACCCCCGAAGCTGGAGAGGTTCGGGTTTCCCTGAGACCGCAGGGGCATTTCTGGGAGGTCAGAGTTGCGGACCAGGGTCATGGCGTCCCTGCTGCGGCGTTGGAAAAGATCTTTGATCCCTTTTACCGGATTGCTGATGCCCGCGATCGCCAGAGCGGCGGCACCGGTATCGGTCTGGCGATCGCCAAAAGTGCCATTGCTCTGCACGGTGGCAGCATCCGGGCTGAGAATCAGCAGCAAGGCGGGTTACTGGTCACAATCCGTATCCCGAGAAATATATAGATATATGCATATTTGACTTTATTCAGGATTTCATCTACAATATGGCTTAAATGCAAACAAAGGAGTAAAGAGATGGAATGGACGCTTATTCTCGGTATTGTCGCCGTCTGGTTTATTTTGAACCGCTGGGTTCTGCCGCGTCTGGGGATTCAGACTTGAATGTCCGACAGTTGTCAGCTTCCGCGTGACGGAAGTAAAAAGACCGATTCAGCAGAAGGTAAGTCCACTGACGGCCAATAACAGGTGGTCACAGTGATCTTGAAACAAACAATTTAAATGGTTCTTATCCAGCCCACATGATGTTTATTCTGTGGGCTGTTTTTTTTTGCAGCGCCGATCGCAGCTGATTGGGGGCAAGTTTCCCCTCTGTTAACGCACGACCCCTTTTTCACGCAACGTTGATCGCAGAGCTTCAATGCGCTTGCGATTGACGCCGAAGTCGAAATAGCCCAGACGTGCAGCAGAACGGACGGCGATGATGCCCTGCTCCGGGCGCAGGTGCAATTCCACATCATCGACAAAGCCGAAAACGGCACTGCGGCATTCGGCATGGAGATAATTGTCGCTGACAGAAATAATTTGGGTGCGTGGTAGCGCGGCTATCTGTGCACGGGTAACTTGCCAGGCCTGGTCCGTTGCTATGGCGAGCCTAAGAGGGGGAATCTGGTGACTGGCTGAGTCACAATCGCTGCAGACACAGTTGGGCGAAGCGGGACAAGGAGAGAGTCTGTCTGCCGTAACACCAAGGTCGGCAGGGCGATTGCCACCGGCACAGGAAAACAGGCACAGGCTCAAGGACAGCAGCAACGGGAAGGCTTTAAGGGGAAGTCGTTTGTCAGCAGAGCGGGCCATGAGTGCCTCCGGGCATCAGCGATCAACAATCAGAGTGCCGCCGACAGCAACCTGATCCGGGGCGTTTTCGCGCAGCATGATGATGATCGTCGCTTCAGGCAGGTCATATGCCTTGGCAGCCAGGCTGGTCAACTCATTTGCCAGGTTGCGCTTTTTTTCCAGGCTCAACGGCGGGCCATCAAGGGTAATAATCGGCATTGTTGTCTCCTTTATAGATAAGGGGAGAAAAGTTTAAAGAAGGAATCACGCAAACGTGCTGCCAGGGGACGACTGTCAACCTCCTGCAGGGTCACCTGACGTGAAACCTCACGGGAATGATCGAAATGGCTGCAGAGTTCAGCAACGGTCTGCTGGTCAAAGATCTCGACATTAAATTCAAAGTTCAGCCGCAAGCTGCGTGGGTCGATGTTGGCCGAGCCGATCAGGGCGTATTGATCATCGATCAGCAGCAGCTTGCTGTGGACAAAGGGTGGGGGATGAAAATAGACGCTGGCATTATGTTCCAGCACTTCAAACAGATAGGCGTTGGCGGCCCAGCCGACAAAAGGGAGGTTGTTCTGCGCCGGCAGGATGATTTCCACCCGCACGCCGCGCAGGGCAGCAACATTGATGGCTGCGAGCTGGGCGCGGGACGGTATAAAATAGGGGGTCATAATGCGGATATGGGATTTAGCGCAGGACAGGGCGCCGATAATAATCCAGTTGAGTTTTTCGTGGGGTTCGTTGGGCCCGGCACTGATGCCGCGACAGCAGGCGTTGCCCACTGATTGAGGCCGGGGCCATTCGCGTGGCGTGCGTTTTTCCTTGGTCGCATAATGCCAGTCTTCCATGAACGCATCACGTAGTTGATCGCAAACCGGCCCCTGCAGGCGGAAATGGATGTCGATAACCCGGATGGAATCCTGCGCCGCTTCGACCAGATGGCGCTCACGGATATTAATGCCGCCGCTAAAGCCGATGCAGTTGTCGATAACCAGCAGCTTGCGGTGATTGCGCAAGTTAAAATAGAAGCTATGCAACAGGCGTGGAGGTAGAAAAGAGATAACTTTGACCCTGGTGCCACGCAAATGGCGTCGCACCCTGCCACGCGAGTAGAGTTCACCAAAGGCATCAATGAGAATGCGCACATCGACACCGCGGTTGGCAGCGGCGATCAGTTCACGGACAAATTGCATTCCCAGACTGTCAGGAGCGAAGATATAGCTGGAGAGGAAGACCGATTCGCGAGCATTGCGGATAGCGTCGAGCATCGCCGGGTACGCCTGTTCACCGTTGTGGAGCATGTCGACTTGATTGCCGCTGACCAGGGGTCGGCGGGTAACCGCATCGGAGAGGGTGATCAGGGCGCAGCTGGTGTCGTCGCTGGGGTAGCAGGCGATATCTTCTGGCGTGGGGGGAACATTGACATGGAGCCAGTGCATCCCTTCTCCCTGCTCCTGGAGCTCGCGTGCCCGCGCACGGATGCGGTTGACGCCGAGGAGCCAGTAAAACAGAGCTCCTGCTCCGGGCACAGCCAGGCAGGCGACAATCCAGCCAAGAGCGGCGCGCGGGTCACGCTTGGTGAGCAACGCATGGCCGGCAGAAAAGACCGAGAAAGCCCAACTGATAGCCACCAGTAAGGTCAGCATTGACGCTCCGGCAGTGAAGAGGAGTAATAGTTACGGCACGTTAGCAGTTATTATTAAAGAAGTCCAGAACGCTGTTTGACATGGATCCGGCAACCGTCGCTGGCGGATCCATGTATCAACGTAAAGAGGTGCCGCATCGTGGACACGTCAGGACCGTGTTGGTGGAGATCTTGTCACCACAGGTGGGACAATTGAACCAGTGGCGGCAGAAGCGGCATTGATGTTCGGAAAGCCCCTGCTTCTTTTTGCACTTGGGACAGCGTCGGTACATTTTGCGTTGAGATAAATAATCTTCAAAAAACAGGCCACAGCGCCCACACTCCTGCGCTCCGGGTTTAACGGTTGCTTCACAGCCGGGAATCGGGCATTTGAATACGGCTTTACACTCCTTGCACCAGTACCCGCCAGTTAACAGGGCACCACATTGACTGCATTTTTTGTTAGTGATTTTGCTGTTCATACTTCACTCCACAGGGGCCATCAAGAGCCGCCAATATTGCGACCCTGCTGTCATCATAGTTGAGATCAGCAGGAATGCCAAGGGAAAGAACTTTCCCCCTCAGCCGGTCGTTTTCAGGCAGTCGCGCAGATAGCGCCCGGTAAAAGAGGTGTCACAGGTGGCAACCTCTTCCGGGGTTCCGGCGGCGATGATCCGCCCGCCCCGGCTTCCCCCTTCGGGGCCGAGATCAATAACATAGTCGGCGGTTTTGATGACATCAAGATTATGCTCTATCACCACTACGGTGTTGCCGGTTTCAATCAGACGGCCCAGCACCTCAAGGAGTTTATGGATGTCTGCAAAGTGCAGCCCGGTCGTTGGCTCATCAAGGATGTAGATAGTTTTCCCTGTCGCCCGTTTGCCGAGCTCGCGTGCCAGTTTGACCCGTTGAGCCTCGCCACCGGAGAGAGTGGTAGCACTCTGGCCCAGCTTGATGTACCCGAGACCGACATCCCTGATGGTCTGCAACTTGTTGTGAATCCGGGGGATATTTTCAAGAAACTGACTGGCCTGATTGACGGTCATGGCGAGGACATCAGCAATACTTTTGCCTTTGTATTTAACCTCCAGGGTTTCGCGGTTGTAGCGCGCCCCCTTGCAGACGTCGCACTGCACGTAGACATCGGGAAGAAAATGCATTTCGATTTTGATGATGCCGTCACCGCTACAGGCTTCGCAGCGTCCCCCTTTGACATTGAAGGAAAAACGTCCCGGCTTGTAGCCGCGAATTTTGGCCTCAGGCAGTTGGGCAAACAGATCACGGATATCGGTAAAGACCCCGGTATAGGTGGCGGGGTTGGAACGTGGCGTGCGACCGATAGGGGACTGGTCGATATCGATGACCTTGTCGAGATGCTCCAGTCCGTTGATTTCCTTGACCGGCCCGGCTTTTCCCCGTGCCCGGTGGAGATGCTGGGCCAGAGCCTTGTAGAGGGTTTCGATGACCAGTGAGGATTTTCCGGAGCCGGAGACACCGGTGAAGCAGGTCAATACCCCCAAGGGAATGCGTACATCGACAGCTTGCAGATTGTTGGCGCGGGCGCCCTTGATTTCGAGCCAGCGGTCGCTGGTACGGCGTTCGCTCGGAATCATGATCTGTCTGCGACCGGAAAGGTAGTCTGCGGTCAGGGAGTCCTGGCAGGCGATAACCTGTTGGGGCGTGCCCTGGGCAACAACGTGCCCGCCATTGATTCCGGCAGCCGGTCCCATATCGATGACATGGTCAGCGGCACAAATAGTCTCTTCATCATGTTCGACCACCAGCACCGTGTTGCCGAGATCGCGCAGGCGTTTAAGGGTCGTTAGCAGGCGCTGGTTATCACGTTGATGCAGGCCGATGGATGGTTCATCGAGGATGTACAGTACCCCGGTCAGGGAGGAACCGATCTGGGTGGCAAGGCGGATACGCTGCCCTTCGCCGCCGGATAAGGTGCCGGCACTGCGATTCAGGGTCAGATAATCAAGACCGACATGGGAGAGAAAGGAGAGCCGTTCGCGGATCTCTTTGAGGATGCGGCGGGCAATCTCCATCTCCTTGGGGGGTAATGTGAGCTGCAGAAAAAACGCCTCAGCTTCAGCAATGGACAAGGCCGTAGTCTGCTGGATGTTGTTGCCGCCGACGGTAATATGCAGGGCTTCAGGGCGCAGACGGGCACCGTTGCAGGTTTGGCAGGGGATGACATTCATGAAGCGTTCGAGGTTTTCCCTGACGCTGTCGGAATCAGTTTCGTGATAGCGCCGTTCCAGGTTGGGAATCACCCCTTCAAAGGGTTTTTCGTAAAAATGGCGGATCTCCCCCTGATCATAGAAAAAACGGATGCTGTCGCCGCCGGAACCGTAGAGGATGACATCCTGAATGGCCTTGGTCAGTTGATTAAAGGGGGTGCGCATATCAAACTGGAAATGCAGAGCCAACGCCTCAAGCAAGGCCTGATAATAGAAGCCGGTGCGGCTGTCCCACGGCACCACAGCGCCGTCACGCAAGGACAATTGCGAATTGGGAACCACCTGCTCGCGGTCAAAGAGCATCCGTGTGCCGAGCCCGCTGCAGTCAGGGCAGGCACCGTGAGGGTTGTTGAAGGAAAACATGCGCGGGGTGATTTCCGGGTAGGACAGCCCACACTCGATACAGGCATGGCGTGCTGAAAAGAGCATACTATCACCTTCGGGGATTTCCACGCGTACCAGACCATCGGCGAGCTGCACCGCGGTTTCGATCGATTCGGCCAGGCGGGAGGTGATGTCCGGCTTAATCACCAGGCGATCGACAACCACCTCCAGGGTGTGTTTCTTGTTCTTATCGAGGTTGATAGGGTCTCCCAATTCATGCATCTCGCCGTCGATGCGCATGCGCACATAGCCGGCGGCCTGCAGCTGGGCCAGTTCCTTGCGATATTCCCCTTTGCGTTCGCGGATGATCGGGGCCATGACCATCAGGCGGGTTTTTTCCGCCAGCAGCATGATCTGATCGACCATCTGTTCCACTGTCTGTGCCGCTATTTTATGGCCGCAGCGATGGCAGAGGATGTCGCCGACCCGGGCATAGAGCAGGCGTAGGTAATCGTAGATTTCGGTCACCGTGCCGACGGTGGAGCGGGGATTCTTTGAGGTTGTCTTCTGTTCGATGGAGATGGCCGGCGAAAGGCCGTCGATCTGGTCGACATCGGGCTTTTCCATCTGCTCGAGGAACTGCCGGGCATAGGCTGACAGGCTTTCGACGTAGCGGCGCTGGCCTTCGGCGTAGATGGTGTCAAAAGCCAGGGTACTTTTCCCCGAGCCGGACACCCCGGTAATCACCACCAGTTGGTCGCGCGGGATGTCAATATCGATATTTTTCAGGTTGTGCTCGCGGGCACCACGGATACGGATATGGTCAATCATGATTTTCTGTCTGTGTCGTTAAGGGGTTGAGGTTTTTGCATCGCTGCCGCCATGTGCAGGGCGGCGCGTAAACTGGCGGTACTGGCTTTGCCACTGCCGGCGAGATCGTAGGCGGTGCCGTGGTCGACGCTGGTGCGGATGATCGGCAAGCCCAGGGTGACGTTAACGGCATCGTCAAAGTGCAGCAGTTTCAGCGGAATCAGGCCCTGGTCGTGGTACATGCAGATAACTGCATCGGCGCTATTCTTATGCACGGCAAAATGGAACAGGGTGTCGGCACTGTGGGGACCGCTGGCGGCGATGCCTTCAGCGCAGGCAGCTTGAATGGCGGGCGTGATCAGGCGTTGTTCCTCATCGCCAAAGAGCCCGCTTTCGCCGGCATGGGGATTCAGGGCAAGTACCGCAAGGCGTGGCCGGTGCAGGGCAAACTGATTCTGCAGGGCGCTATGGGTGATGCGCAGGGTGGTGAGGATCGTCTCCACTGAGAGTTGTTGTGCCACTGCTGCTAAAGGGAGATGGGTGGTCACCAGGCAGACCTTGAGGCGGGTACCGGCGAGCATCATCACCACCTGTTTTACTCCGCAGCGATCGGCGAGAAACTCCGTATGACCGGGAAAGCTGCAACCGGCGGCGTTAATCGCTTTTTTGTTGATCGGACAAGTGACCATGGCCTGGGCGCTGCCGCTCAAGCACTGCTGTGCTGCTTGATCAATGTAGTCGGCCATGGCGCGCCCGCAGGCCGGATCCGGTTTCCCGTAGCTCAGGTTAGCGGGGGTTAAGTATGAACAGGCTTCCACCTCGAGCCGCTGACCGTTGAAATCGAGTCGACATATTGGACCCGCTACTGCCGTCTCTCTGGCTACTATTCCGAAAATCTGTCCGGCCTGTTTCAGGGCAGCGACATCGCCGATGACCCGCACCGGCACCGGCAGGGATGCCAGGTCGCCATCAAGCAGGGTTTTGACAATCAGTTCCGGGCCGATCCCGGTCGGATCGCCCATGGTGATCAATAAGGGTTGCATCTTGAATTCCTTGGTCAGGTGATAGCGTAATTGATCAATATAACGGAAGCACCGGGGAGGAAACAAGGCGGGATGCAGAAAAGCCGGGGAATCTTTTTTTGTGGATGTCAGGATCGCGGCTGCGACCGTTCAAGCTGGGTAATCGCCTGTTGCATCAGGCTATGGGTATTCTCCGGATCGATTGGTGCCGGGCTGACAATAGCTGTCGTCCAGGGGATGCGTTGCTCGGGGAAGCTGTCACGCAAACCGATAAGGATCCGCTCAAGCAGCTCTGTAGCCCGCTCACTCGGGGTTTCCGGTAACAGAATGGCGAGCCGCTGGCGCTGGTAACGGCAGAGCAGATCGGATGATCTGATCTGGTTCTTGATTGCCCGGGTAACACGAACCAGGAAGGGCTCCAGGAGCTGTTGATCCTTCTGGTGGCGCTGGGTCAGCTGGGGTTCAAGCAGCAGCAGGCTGACCGGTCGTCCCGTCAGCTTGCTGCGTGACAGTTCCTTGCCCAAAAACGTGTCAAAGTAAAAGCGACTGTAAACCTTGTGCTCTGCCGCAACCTGCTCATTGATGCCGGTGGTGGCCGGTGGGGGACTCTGCAAAGGAGCTTCCAGCTGGGCTCGAACGACCTCTTTGAGGCTGGCATTGTCAATCTGGCTGTTGACATAACTGCTCCCGGTCGGTAGTCGCAGGCGGATGTGGGACTGTTGATCGGTAAAGCAGAGAACCCGGCAGAACCCTTTCCGGATCAGTTCGGCCCAGGGCGGCAGTGTGTCAGCAGGGGATTCAAGTTCGCAACAAATCAGGTCTGCCGAGGTATTTTTAACCAGCCGGTTCAGCTCCTGTGCCGTGGTAGAAAAATAGAGCTGATCGAACAGCTGCAGATCACTGATGCGCTGCGCCAGGCGCTGGCGGCGATTCTCTTCTAGAGCAAAAATGATGGCAGATGTCGGCATAGATGTATGATCCGGTTCACTAATGTTACAGGCGACGGTCGATGTAGGCATTGTTGCGTAATTCTGCTTCCCACTCGATAAAACGGTCCTCGGTTTTCTCGCGTCTGAGGCGCTCTTCAATACTGTCTTTAGCCCGTTCGAAGGCCAACTCCTCACCTGACCGGCGGTCATTGATGATAAACAGATGGAGCTGCTGGTTAAATTCCGTTGGAACACTGATATCACCGGTGGTCAGATCTTGCAGCGTCTCTTGCAGTGGGGCAGCCAGATCACTTAATACCAGTTCCCCCATGATTTCACCATCGGCCATGTCACCGGCTTCGGCAAGAACCGTATCAAAGGATGCGCCGTCAAGCAGGCGTTGGCGAATTTTGTTGGCTTGTTCCTTGACGTGAGTTAAGTCGCTGTTGCTGCGGTCAGCAGGAAGAGCAAAGCTGATGCGGCTGACAAACAGGCGGGCCTGGGTGTCGAACTGGTCGATATTCTCATCAAAATAGCGGCGGATTTCGCCACTGGTGACCTGGGCGCGGTAGTTCACTTCCTGGGACATCAGCTTGTAGCGCATGATTTCGTCATGGATCTGCTGGCGATAGGACTCCAGGGTCATCCCTTCGGCGGCAAGAGCGGTTTCAAGGGAGGTGGCATCGAGGTTGTTGCTGGCCATCACATCGTCAACCGCCGCATCGACTTCCTGGGCCGTAACCGACAGGCCGAGCTCCTTGCTCCGCTGCTGCAGCAGGCGTTCGCTGATCAGCTGATCAAGAACCTCCTGACGCAGTTTCTGCAGTTCCTGGTCACTGGGATTACGGGACAGATTCTGATTTGATACCAGCCTCTTTACGGCACGATCAAGCTGGTAGGTGGTAATGATCTCAGTGTTAACCACGGCGGCAACACTGGAGATGGTTTGCGCCATCAACGGAGCCGTCGCCGCTAGCAGCAAAAGCAGCAGGAAAGCAAAAGTGAATCTTTTCATCGTCTATTTTCCTTAAATGCTATCCCCTTAACGGGACGAATGTGGGAGAATCTGTTCCCAGTCAATCACAACTTCGGCATTTTCACGCAGTTCCTTCAGCCATTGCTGGAGCAATACCTCTTCCTGCTGTTGGTAAAGCCGTTCTTTGATTTCAGCTTCAACCGCGGCAAAGGGGCGTTGCCCAGCGTTGCGCTTGCGGTCGACCATCAGCAAATGAAAGCCATAAGGGCTTGCTACCGGGTCACTGATCTGACGCAGGGGCAGTGAGAAAATCACCGCATCAAATTCGGGAGGCAGCGCTCCCGCAGAAAAATAACCCAGCAGACCTCCCTCCTCGCTGTCGGGTGAAGAGGAGTGCTGCCTGGCAAGGGTGGCGAAATCTGCGCCATCCTGCAAGTGTTTTTTTATTTCCAGAGCGGCTTCACGGGTCGCCAACAGCATCTGATGGACACGCACCTCTTGCGGGCGCTGAAATTCGTCGCGGTGGTCGTGATAGTAGGACTCCATGTCGGCTTGTGAGATCTCGATGCGAGGGCCGACTACGGTCTGGGTTATTTTGCTTATCAGCAGCCGAAAACGCAAGGATTCACGCCATAATTCGGGGTTGATGCCGGTGTCACGCAGATTCTGCTCAAATTCCTCACGGTTGTGAATGCCGCGGATACCGGTCAGGGCGGCATCAAACTCATCAGGAGACAGGCGAACATCAAGGCGAGCAGCTTCTGTATGGATCAGTTCGCGGTCGATCAGTTGGGTTGCTATCTGCTGCTGCAGGCGAAGCTTTTCATGCGCAGGAAGATCATCAATATGTGGATAATTCATTCGCACTTGACGGTTAAACTGTTCCAGACTGACCGTGCGGGAACCAACCGTGATCAGGGGTGCGGCGGTCACTGCCTGTTGCTCCACAGATGTTGGTGCGGGTTGTTCCTGGCAGGCCAGTAAGTTGGCGGCGAGCAAGAACAGGAGCAGGTAGCGGACAGTGATGATCAGGGTGATCCTCCATAGGGGCAAAACCAATGCCTGAAATTAGCACGCTTGGCGTTATAAATCAGTTATTTTGTCACCGGTATTCGCTTCTGTTTTAAAATTTTCCAGCGCTCAGAGTAATTGCTCTAGCTCCTTGCGGGAGTGGCTGAGTAGTTCATCCGGACGTTGGCGACCGATCTCGATGGTGAGGCGATAATCGTTGCCAAGCCGATAGCGTTGCGCCTGTTCGGTAACCAGTCGGCGAATCTGCTCGGGGGAAACCGTGGTGGCGGCGTGAAACACCAGCGCCAGGCGTTTGCCATCATATTCCAGTAGTTCGATCCACAGGCGTTTGAGCAGGACGCGGATGCGCATGGAGCCGATCAGGGTTTCGGCAGCAAGCGGGAGCTCACCAAAGCGGTCGCGTAGTTCGTCGACCAGGTCGTACAGCTGCTCATCTTCATCCGCCGCCGCCATGCGCTGGTAGAGCTGCAAGCGCTGATTGGGGTCGGGCACGTAGGATTCCGGCAGAAAAGCGGAGAGGCCGAGGCGAATTTCCGGATCGATGCGTTCCTGACGTTCATTGCCGCGCAGGCGGTCAATGGTCTCTTCAAGCAGCTCGCTGTACATTTCAAAGCCGATGGCAGCGATCGGTCCCGACTGCTTGCCGCCGAGAAGGTCGCCGGCGCCACGCAGTTCAAGATCGTGGCTGGCAATGCGAAAACCGGCTCCGAGTTCAGTCAGCTCCTGAAGGATCCGCAGCCGTTCACGCGCCTCGCGGGTGAGGGCTGCTTCGCCGGGAATCAGCAGATAAGCATAGGCACGGCGATCACTGCGACCGACGCGGCCACGTAGCTGGTAAAGTTGTGAGAGCCCGAAATGATCGGCATGATTAATGATCATGGTATTGGCGCGGGGGATATCGAGGCCGTTTTCGATAATAGTCGAGGCGACCAGCAGGTTGATTTTGCCGCCGACAAAGTCAAGCATCACCTGCTCCAGATCTTTTTCCGCCATCTGGCCGTGGCCAACCGCAATGGTGGCTTCGGGAACAATCTGGCGCAACTGCGTCGCCATAGCGTCAATCGTCTGGACGCGATTGTGGACAAAATAGACCTGCCCGCCGCGGCGCAGTTCGCGCAGAATCGCCTGGCGGATCAACTCCTCGTCAAAGCGGGTTACGTAGGTTCTGATGGCGAGACGATCGACCGGCGCGGTTTCGATGACCGACAGGTCGCGCAGGCCGCTCATGCTCATGTGCAAGGTGCGTGGAATCGGGGTGGCGGTCAGGGTGAGGATGTCGACTTCAGCACGTAGCTGCTTGAGCTTCTCTTTGTGAGCCACGCCAAAACGCTGCTCTTCATCAACAATCAGCAGCCCAAGATCTTTAAAGCGGACATCCCGTTGGAGTAGCCGGTGGGTACCGATGAGGATATCGATCTTGCCGGCAGCCGCTGCTTCAAGGGTGGCGCGGTTCTCGGCGGCGCTGCGGAAACGTGAGATCATGTCGACCCGAATGGGAAAATCCTCCAGCCGCTGGCTGAAGCTCTGCCAGTGCTGACGGGCGAGGACTGTTGTCGGTACCAGGACCGCGACCTGCTTGTTATCCAGTACCGCTTTGACCGCGGCACGCATGGCGACCTCGGTTTTGCCGTAGCCGACATCGCCACAGATCAGACGATCCATCGGCTTGGCGGACTGCATATCCTCCAGCGTGTTACGGATAGCCTGGAGCTGGTCGCTGGTTTCCTCGTGGGGGAAGGTTGCCTCAAATTCGCGATACAGATTGTCCGGTGCGGAAAAGGCAAAGCCCTGACGCAGTTCGCGTCTGGCGTAGATTTCCAGGAGTTGACGTGCCAGTTCTTCGACTGCGGCGCGGGCCCTGATTTTGGCTTTTTCCCAACCCTGGCCGCCGATCTTGTCGAGTTTCGGGGTCTGCCCTTCGGCGCTGACATACTTCTGAATCTTTTCGATCCGTTCAACGGGTAGGTAAAGGGTGTCACTGTCGGCATATTGGAGGTGGAGAAAGTCCCCCTCAATATCACCGGTTTTTAAATGAGTGAGGCCGCAGTAGCGGGCAACACCATGGTCGGTATGAACGATATAGTCGTTTTCCTTGAGTTCAGCAAGGTTGCCCAACAGTTGGCGGGCTCGGCGTGTACCACCTGGGCGGCGATGGCTGCGACGACCGAAAATGTCCTCTTCACTGATGACGGTGAGTTTGTCGTCGGGCAGGCTGAAGCCGGCACTGATGGTGCCGATACCGAGGCGCGTTTGTCCCGGCCGTAGTCCGCCAAGTTGTTCATCGGCTTCAATATCGAGGTGGATATGATGACCACCAAGAAGTTCCTGCAGGCGCTCGGCCTGGCTGCGCTGGCGGCAGAGCAGCAAGGTGCGCCAGCTGTCCTGACGGGTCTGGTGCAGTCGTTCCACCAAGGGTTCAAGGCCGTCCTGGCCGCTGGCGGGTTTGGCCCGCAAGTTGTCATTACCGAAACAATTAAAAAAGAATCGCTGGCGCTGATCATCCAGTTGCAGCAGGTGCAGTCGGGAAAGCTCGACGCGATCTGTTGCATTGAGCAACTGACTGACTTGACCCGGATCCAGATAGAGAGACTGGCGGTCGGCATGAGGCAGTCGTTCGTTCTTCATGCGCTCTTCGCCATGGCGGATGTCCTGCTCGAACTGATCAGCTTCCCGTTCCAACGCCGGGGGATCGACCAGCACCAAACGATGCTGATCAAAGTAAACAGCAAGAGGATCGAGTTCGGGATAATTCAGCGGCAGCAAAAAAGCGCGACCAGGAGAGAGGATCCCTTCGCGCAGCTCGGTCATGATGGCTTCGCGTTCCGCACGCGGGATAGAGAGCTGATCGCAGCGCTGTTTGAGTTTGTGTGCCAGGGTTTCCAGAAACGCACCGTGAAGGATCATTTCCCGGGCGGGAATCAGGGTCATTCCTGCCAGGGTAGATTTTTCTGAACGCTGGGTGGCGGGGTCGAAGGGACGGATTTTTTCGACATAATCGCCATAAAAATCAATCCGTATCGGGGTTTTGGCATCAGCAGGGAAAATATCAAGCAGATCACCACGCACGGCGAAGGTCCCACGATCCTCGACCAGGGAGACCGGCTGATAGCCGAGCTGCAGCAAGGCATCAAGCAGAGTTTGACGCGGATATTCTTCATCAGCGAGCAGGGGTAACACCACCTGCTCGAGAACCTGGCGGGGGATAACCCGTTGCACCAGTGAGCGGATCGGCATCACCAGGGCTTTTAACCGGTGTTCGGCCAGTGCCGCCAGGGTTGCCAGGCGGGTGGCCTCGAGCTCCGGATGGGGAGTCAAAGGATCATAAGGGTTCATCTCCCAGTGGGGGAGCAGGCCGATCTGTTCGGGGCGGGGGTGAAAAAGACCCAGGTCACTGACCAGCTGGCGGGCCTGTTCCTGATTAGGGCAGAGGACAACCGTGAGCCCCTGCTGTTCGCTCAGCAGGCGTGCCAGCAACAGCGCTTCAGCGCCGTTTTGCAGCCCGACAATATCGATGGTCTGTGTCGATTCGGCGATAGCGTCGAGGCAGGAACGTAGCGTGGCGTGGCGGATATGACTTGCTTCGGTCTGGTCCATTCGCTTGCTGTCATTCTTTAAAAAGCAACGGGCGCGCCATTGGCGCATCCGAAAAATTTGTGTGTTCTGGCGGCATAGATCATATGAGTGCCCTGTGACCCATAACCTGTCGTATCTTGCGTGACTTTTGGTCCGCCAACGTCCTGCGCAATCTTTGCGACATTCTATGAGTTACAGGATGCTAATCGCGCGGGACGGCCAGCATTCTTTCCAGTGCTGTCAATGCTCGCAAGCGGATTGGTTCAGGGACGCTAATACGAGGTTCCAGGGTTTCCAGGCTCTTGAGAATGTCCTCCAGGCTGGTCAGTTTCATGTTGGGACAGATCAGCCCGCGGCTGGGGATGATAAAGATTTTGTCCGGGTTTTCCTTGCGCAAGCGCCAGAGGATTCCCTCTTCGGTGCCGACAATGAAAGTGGTTGCCGGGTTGTTGCGGGCAAAGTCATACATACCACTGGTAGAGCAGATGTGATCTGCCAGATCAAGGATTTCCGGGCGACATTCCGGGTGGGCCATAAACAGAGCGTCGGGAGAATCGGCTTTGGCTTTGATAATTTCCTCGGTTTTAAGACGGTCGTGGGTTGGACAATAACCTTCCCAGAAGATGTAGTCCTTTTCAGGAACCTGGCGGGCAATGTAGCGCCCCAGATTGCGATCGGGAACCATCAACAGTTTTTTTGCCGGCAGTGAACGGGTCACACTAATGGCGTTGGAACTGGTGCAACAGATGTCGCTTTCGGCCTTCACTGCAGCGCTGGAGTTGACGTAGGTAACCACGGTGGCGTCGGGATGCTCATTTTTTAAAGCTATAAGTCCTTCTGCGGTTACCATGTCAGCCATCGGACAGCCCGAGTCAGGGCGCGGCAACAGTACGGTTTTTTCGGGCGCGAGAATAGCCGCACTCTCCGCCATAAAATGAACGCCGCAGAAAACGATCACCTCGCGGTCGGTTTTGGCGGCTTCGATTGACAGTGCCAGAGAGTCGCCGGTGATGTCGGCAACCGCTTGAACCTCATCACGTTGATAATTATGGGCGATCAGCAGGGCGTTACGCTCACGCGCCAGCTGACGGATCTGTTCCTGCAAAGCGTCTTGATTCATTACCTTTTTACCTTTTGTGAAGGGCTTTAAAGTGACCGGGATAATAGATCAAACCCCCTGATATGTCAATTGTTTCAGCTCTTTGCTGGGCGCTTGACAGGTGGCGCGCAAGGGGATATTCTCGCTCCAATGACAGCGGATATCAACGCTGACATTACCCCTTTTTCCTTTGATAACAATAACCTGCACCACTCAAACAGGAAGATGTCAGGTGGCGCAGCGACGAAAGGTCGAATAACTATGTTCGGAATCGGGATGACGGAAATGCTTCTTATCGCCGCCCTGGCGCTGGTGGTCCTGGGTCCGAAAAAGCTCCCTGAGCTGGCGCGCTCCTTGGGTAAGGGCTTTGCCGAATTCAAGCGGGCCACCAACGAGCTCAAGAGCGCCATCGATCTTGAAACCAAGGCGGAAGAGGATCGTTATAAGGAAGAATTGCGCGAAAAATATAAGGATAAAGCGACCAGATTACAGGCGGAAAAGGCTGCGGCGGTTGCCACTGCTGAAGCTGAAGCGGAGCAGCAGGAGACGGAGCCGTCGGAGATCGAACAAGCCCACGGAGCTTCTCCTGAAGCCACTCCCGAGCAGAATAAGGAGACCCCGCCCCATGTCTGATGGAATGGCAATTACCGATCATCTCTCGGAACTGCGCAAGCGCTTGATGTATGCAGCTATCTCCTGGCTGGTAGCCTTTCTTGGTTGTTATGCTTTTGGCGAGCGGATTTTTGAAGAAATTGCCCAGCCGGTGCGTGCCGCTCTGCCGGAAGGGAGTTCGTTGGTTTTTATTAGTGCTACTGAACCCTTTTTCACTATCCTTAAGGTCTCTGCTTTGGCCGGCCTGGTAGTGGCCTTTCCGGTGATTATCTGGCAGGTGTGGATGTTTGTTGCGCCGGGACTCTATGGCCATGAAAAGCGTTTTGCCATCCCTTTTGTCATTATCAGTTCGTTGTGCTTTGGAACCGGTACCTACTTCGGTTTCGCGCTGGTGTTTCCGACGATATTTTCCTTTCTGGTTAACTATGGTACCTCCGTCAGCGACGTTGAAGCGATGCTCTCGATGGGGGCTTATCTGACCCTGGCAACGCGCCTGCTGATCGCTTTCGGGCTGGTTTTTGAATTGCCCATTGTTATTTTCTTTCTCGCCCGCATGGGGGTTGTCGACCATATCTGGCTGGCCAAACACCGTAAATATGCCCTTCTGACCGCTTTTATTGTCGGGGCCACCCTGACCCCTCCTGACCTGATCTCTCAGGTGTCCATCGCCGTTCCCTTTGTCGTTCTCTATGAGGTCGGGATTATTGTCGCCAGATTTTTTGGCAAGAAAAAAGTGGCCGATGAGGTGCTTGATGATGAGGCGGCAGCGGACACTGATTAGACCTGTGGTTGCAAAGATCTTTCTGCCACCAAGCTCCAAGCACACCAAGAAGGTTGGAAAAGATTTTTCTTACTGTAATGCCAATAGTTTATGAACTTTGCTACAGGCGGATAATTCACAATGCGGCTGACCATCAAAATTACCCTGGCGATTCTTTTCGGCGTGGTGCTGATTTTTTCCGTTTACAGCCACCTTTCGATCCAGCGCGAACGGGAGCAGCTTAAGCGAAATTTGAGTCGCGAGGCTCGCCATATCGGTGAAAGCCTGCGGGTCATGGTGACCGAACTGTGGCAGCAGCATGGGGAGGAAGAAGCCCTGGGTTTTCTGTCACGCGCCAATCAAGGCTATTCCGAAACCCTGGTACGCTGGGTGTGGGTCAGTGGCGAAGTGCCTACATCTTATCAACCCCGCGTCCCAGTTGCTCATCTCGATCAATTACGCCTCGAAGAAACCGTCACCTTGATGGCGGCCTCCGACGAGGGGCATGACTTTTTGTTGACCTATCTGCCGGTGCTGCTCCCTGACGAGCGCATGGGCGCCATCGAATTAACGGAATCGATGGAAGAAATGCACGATTATATCCAGGAAAGCCTACGTCGCTCTGCTATCGTTGTCGGCGCCCTGGTGGTGTCTGGGCTCTTATTGATGACAGTACTGGGCAGCATCTGGGTCGCTCGACCGATGCGTAAGCTGCGTGCTCAGGCTGAGCGGATCGGTACCGGTGACTTTACTACCAGTGTCAACCTTTCCGGCAGTGACGAACTAGCCGAGCTGTCAACTACCATTGAGCGCATGCGTGGCCAGCTGGCCCAGGCGCGGGATGCCGAGCAGGCAGCTCAGGCGGCTAAATTTGAGGCGCTGGAAAAGTTGCGCCATACCGAGCGGCTGGCAACCCTCGGACAGCTGTCGGCGGGGATGGCACATGAGTTGGGGACGCCACTCAATGTGATTGCCGGCCGGGCCAAACTGATTACCCGTGAAGGAATGGCAGCAAAGGATATTACCCGCTCAGCAACCATTATTCACGAACAGGCCCAGCGCATGACCGGTATTATGCGGCAGCTGCTGAGTTTTGCCCGGCGCGGCGAAGCACGCAAGCAACGCGTCGACCTCAATCTGGTGATGCGTGCTGTGTTGCCGTTGCTGGAACCGACCCTCAATAAACAACAACTAGAGCTCAACGTAGAAGATTTTCCACAAGAGCTGCTGGTATGCGCTGATGCGGCACAACTGCAACAGGTAGTGCTTAACCTGATTCTTAACGGGATTCACGCCATGCCGGATGGTGGCAGGATCACCCTGTCCAGTTATCCGGCTGCTGCCGTCAGTGTTCCCGATGGGATCGAAAACCCTGACCAGCCCTGGGTTTGTCTGCAGGTAAGTGATCAAGGCAGTGGTATTGCTCCCGAGGTTCAACAGCACATGTTTGATCCTTTCTTTACCACCAAGGATGTTGGCGAAGGAACCGGGCTGGGACTATCCATTGCTTATGGAATCGTTCAGGAGCACGGTGGCTGGATCGCTGTTGACAGCGTTACCGGCAAAGGCAGTAGTTTCCGTGTCTATTTGCCGGTGGATTGTCGCGGGGAGGTGACATGAGCAAGGCAAAACTGCCGGGCCGCATTCTGGTGATTGATGATGATCGTGCCTTGTGTGACCTGCTGCATGAGGATCTGCAGCAGCGCGGACATCAGGTGTGGACAGCCCTGAATGCTGCACAGGCCCGCGAGTTGTTGGATCAGTACCAGATTGATATTGTTTTGACCGATCTGAATATGCCGGAGATTAATGGCATCGATTTCTGTGCCGAACTGCATCAGCGGCGGCCCGATTTGCCGGTTATTATCATGACCGCCTTCGGCAGTCTCGAAACGGCAATCGCCGCATTGCGGGCGGGGGCTTACGATTTTGTCACCAAACCGGTGGATCTTGATCTGCTGAGTATTTCCCTCGATCGTGGTTTGCAGCACCGCCATCTACAGGAGACCGTGCGGCGCCTGCAGGATCAGGTACGGCGTCAGCAACCGGATGACGACCTCCTTGGTGAAAGTCCGCCGCTGGTAAAGCTGAAACAACAGATCACCCGCATTGCCGGTCTGGATACCTCGGTGCTTCTGGCAGGAGAAAGCGGCACCGGTAAGGAGTTGGTCGCGCGGTCGTTACACCGCCAGAGTCAGCGCAGCGGCGGACCTTTCGTTGCCCTTAACTGTGCAGCGCTGCCGGAAAACCTGCTCGAAAGCGAACTCTTCGGGCATGTCCGCGGTGCCTTTACCGATGCCCGTGAAGCCCGCAAGGGGCTGTTTGTTGAAGCCTCCGGCGGTACCCTGCTGCTTGATGAAATTGCTGAACTACCTCTGTCGCTACAACCCAAGCTGTTGCGGGTGCTCGAAGACCATCGCGTGCGGCCTCTGGGCGGGAGCAGCGAAATCACTTGTGACGTCCGGGTTATCGCTGCCAGCCACCATAACCTGGATGAAGCCGTGGCCACTGGGTTGTTTCGCAGCGATCTCTTCTATCGCCTTAATGTAATCCAGCTGGAGTTGCCACCGCTGCGCCTGCGTGGAGACGATATTTTGCTGCTGGCGATGAAATTTCTCCAGCAACTCAGTCAGCGTTTTGGCAAGTCGGTGATTGGTCTGGCACAACCGGCGGCGGCCTGTCTGCTGGCTTACTCCTGGCCCGGCAATGTGCGCGAATTGCGCAACACCATTGAGCGCGCAGTCGCCTTGACCCTCCATGATACGATTACTGTCGATGATCTGCCTGATGCCATCCGCCATCCTGGTGACAGCGCGCCATTACCGGCCAGCCTGTACGACGGTCAGACGATTATCCCGTTGGAAGAGATGGAAAAGCGTTATCTTCAGCAGGTGCTTCAACAGCTGGATGGTAACCGTACCCTGGCCGCCCGCTTGCTTGGGGTGGATCGTAAGACCCTCTATCGCAAACTCAAAGAAACCTGATCCTCTCCCCTTTTCTGGGACCGTTCGGGGCAATTTGCCTCACTGGGTCATTCTGCCCCACCCGCTTCCCACTTAACTAGCTGAAAATTCGATAATTAATTTTGGCATGTCCCGTGCTTAACAAAGAGTGTAGGAACCTGCCGTGGTTTCTATATGGCTATCGGGAGCAGATATTTCACCTGCTATCGGAGATAATTGTGGAGCGACAATGGAAGCTGTTTGTTTTGACCTGACCCCGCGCGTACTTATTGCCGAAGATGATACGGAGTTGCGGGAACTGCTTGCGCTGGTGCTGGAACATGCTGGTTACCAGGTGTGTCAATGCCGTAACGGTGAGCAGCTGCTGGCCAGACTTGCCGAACAGCCATTGTTCAACCTGGTGATCAGTGATATCCGTATGCCCGGATTAAATGGCCTTGAGGTTCTGGCTCAGCGCAGTGGGAAAACGCAGCAGATCCCCTTTATCTGTATGACCGCTTTTGGTGATGAGCAAACTCATCGCAAGGCGCGGCATCTGGGAGCCGCAGCAACCATTGATAAGCCCTTCGATCTGGATGAGATGATGGAATTGATCGCGCATGTTTGTCTCCGCAACGAACGCATTAAAGGAGTCGACCATGAGAGTAAGTAAATTTTTTGGAATCCTGGTGGTGCTGATCATAGCCCTGCTGGTTTCTTCTGTGTCAGCACAAGACAGTGGATTGGAAAGCCTGCGTGAAACCGGCAAGGCGTTTCGTAACGTGGCCCGTGATATTTCACCAGCGGTTGTTTATATCCAGGTGGAACAAGAAGTCCAGGCGCGTGGTATGGATCCGCGGATGAACCCCTTTGAAGGCAGCCCCTTCGGGGAAGAATTTTTTCGCCGTTTTTTCGGTGAGCCACCGCGTGGCGAAGCTCCGGATCGCCCCCAGCGCCGAACCACTGGCCAAGGCTCAGGCTTTCTGATTTCCGCCGATGGCTACATCATGACCAACAACCATGTGGTCGGCGATGCCGATAAGATTACTGTCCAGTTTCAGGACGGCCGTGAATTTGATGCTGAGTTGGTCGGCGCCGATCCTCCCACTGATGTGGCGTTGATCCGCATCACCGCCAAAGAAGAACTCCCTTTCATCAAATTGGGAAATTCTGAACAGCTCGAAGTCGGTGACTGGGTGCTGGCTTTTGGCAACCCCTTTGGGCTGTCACATACCATGACTGCCGGGATTGTCAGCGCCAAAGGCCGCAGTGGTATTGGCCTGACCGATTACGAAAACTTTATCCAGACCGACGCCGCCATCAATCCCGGAAACTCCGGGGGCCCGTTGGTCAATCTCGATGGTGAAGCGGTCGGTATGAACACCGCGATTTTCAGTCGTAGTGGCGGTTATATGGGGATCGGCTTTGCCATCCCTATCAACATGGCGACGAATATCTATCTGCAACTAGCTGAACACGGCACGGTCACCCGTGGTCGTATTGGTGTCTATATCCAGGATCTGACCAGAGAATTAGCTGAGTCTTTTGATATCGATCAGCGTCAGGGAATTCTGGTATCACAGGTGATGGAAGACTCGGCGGCAGAAAAAGGTGGCCTTGAGCAGGGGGATGTGATTCTCAAGCTTAATGGAACCACGGTGGAAAATGTCGCTGCGTTCCGCAATCAGGTGGCCCTGACCCCTCCCGGCACGACTATCGAACTGGAGGTTTTGCGTAAAGGCAAAGTCCGTCAACACAAGATAGTCGTGGCTGCCATGGAGGTCGAAGCTGCTGCAAGCGAAGATGCTCCCGTCGCTGACCCTGATACCGATGTCTTGCCCCAGATCGGTTTGAGCTTACAGAAGTTAACTCAGGAGTTGGCTGAGCAACTCGGTTATCAGAATGACCGCGGGGTTCTGGTAGCGGCCGTAGAGCCGGGTTCGGTGGCAGCCCGTGCGGGCATTGAGGCTGGTGCTTTAATTGAAGAGGTCAACCGGGTCGATGTTAATGACCCCGAGGAGGTTGTCGACCTGGTAGAAAAGAGTCAGAGGGATACGGTTCTGTTGCTGATCCGCCAAGGCAGTGGCAGTCGTTATATTGCATTGAGATACAGATAGGAACGCAGGTTAACCGGCGCTCTGCTCAGCTCCGGAAGGCCATCACATACTTTTATTGAACGTTACCTCCTACGTTCATTTCGGGGAATCAGCAGGGTTCCCCTTTTTTTTATCCAAAATCTGCGTTAAAAACAGTTAGACTGTTTTTTGTCGTATAGATATAGCGGCAAAAGAGTTTATCGACCCATCTTCTTGCGTACGGTCCGGAAGTGACAGGAGCCTATTGATGAAAATTAAGCTGTTTGTTTTTGCCCTGTTACTGGCAGTGGTTTTGGCGTTTGTTTATCAGAACAGTGTCGCGGTTACGGTGCGCTTTTTCAATTGGGAATATGCCCTGTCTTTTGCCTTGCTGCTGATGGCGATTCTCGGCGTCGGCGTGTTACTGGGGATGTTGCTGGTATTAAGACGCCAGTCTTACAATAAGAAGAAAAAGGCAGCAAAAGAAACAGCGCAGCAACAGGAGTTGGTTGCTAAAGCTGACACTGCCAGTGAAAACCAGCGGGATTCGCTGCTCGAAACACAAGAACAGGAAACCACCATTGCAACAGGAGATGATCATGAGTCAAACAATACTGATTACCGGAGCGACATCAGGGTTCGGTAGCGCTTGCGCCCGCCTTTTTGCCCTTCACGGTTGGCAACTGATCCTTAGCGGCCGCCGTGCCGAGCGTTTGCAGGCGTTACAGCAGGAACTGGGTGACGCCGTCAGTGCTACTGTGACCCTCGATGTGCGTGACCGTGATGCGGTTTTTCATCAGCTTGCCGATCTGCCCAGCGTTGATGTGCTGCTCAATAATGCCGGGCTGGCACTGGGCCTGGAACCGGCCTGGGATGTGGACATCAACGACTGGGATACAATGATCGACACCAATATCAAGGGACTGACCTACTGTACCCGCGCCCTACTGCCGTTGATGGTTAAACGCAACAGTGGTCATGTTGTCAATATTGGTTCAACCGCCGGCAGCTGGCCTTATCCGGGGGGCAATGTCTATGGTGGTACCAAGGCTTTTGTCGAGCAATTCAGCCGCAATCTGCGCGCCGATCTGCATGGCAGTGCGGTGCGGGTTACCTATATCGCTCCGGGAATGGCGGAGAGCGAGTTCTCTGCAGTGCGTTTCAAGGGCGATGCGGACAAGGCGGCCCAGGTGTACCGTGGCACCAACCCGCTGCGCCCTGAAGATATTGCCGAAACCGTGTACTGGGCGGTGAACCGGCCACCCCATGTCAACATTAATGCGATCGAACTGATGCCGGTGCAGCAGAGCTGGAATGCCCTGGCGGTACATCGCGAATAGAAAAAGTTCTAAAGGGCGGGCCGCTAGCTGTCGACAGGTAATGGGAATGGTGTTTTTTTGGATTTTTCAGCAGGATAACCTGACCATGTAACCCAGCGAGAGATGGACGGCGATGGCCGACTTACGTATTACCGACACCCAGGGATACTTGCTTTACCGTGAAGTGGAGCCGGTCCAGCCCTACCCGCGGATCGATCCGCAGCAGCCTCATGATGAAAAGCCGCGCGGTCAGGATCAGACGCGGGAAAAAAAGGATGGGCAACCGCGGCGCCGTTTTGTCGCTATGCGTCAACTGATCGATCGCCTGAAAGAAATCGGTCAACTTGAGCGAGTTGACTACCCCACCCTGGTGAAAGATCTGGGCACCATCGGCATTGCCCATGCCGACAAAGAACTGTTTGAACTGCTGCAAACCCACCAGGTGACGATTGAGGGACTGAATCACCTGGCTGTGCAGATTCGTGCCCTGATGGCCAGTCCCGATGTCGGCTTTGGCCCCCCCCTTGATGCTGGACACAACGTCCTGCCCTATTTCAGCAGCGGTTTGGCGGTGGTGCAGCTGCGCTATCTTCATCTGGAGTTATTGCCGGGGCAGGAAGGACCGCTGCTGGTCGATGCCATTGCCCGCGATGGTACCTTTCGCTGTGCCACCAGGCATTTACAGGTGGATTTTCAACCGCAAGTCAAAGCCCAGTACGATTCTTCCATCGAAGTGGACCTCCGCATTATGGTCGCCGTAGGCGAAATGGATGAGGAAAGTCGCCGCGCTATTCTTTTTGAACGCAGCCCCGGAGTTTTCGCCCTCTATACCGACAAGCAGATCAGCCTGTCGATATGAGCTAGAATAACCGGAACGGTTGGTCGTTGAGTTTGATCTCACCTTGATCATAAGCAACCCGCAAACGAAACCGATCCCCCTCCAAACGAGTTAAAAAGCCCAGCTGTGCTAAACCACCAAAAATCATCTGTAATTCTTCCTCTTTTCTGGTGATATTGCTGGACTTCCCCTGAACCTGTTCCAGCAGTTGGTTGAGGCGGGCGAGGATGACCACATCAAAGTCGAGTTGTAGCTCTGAATCGATCTGTTCAAGCAATATACCGAACGCGGTGTCGGCTGCTCCCGGTTTCAGGGTGGCACGCCCTGCACCTGCAAGCTGTCCGCCGGCTGTCGTCAGGGAAAGGTTCTCCAATGCGAGGGTTGCGCCTGATTGTAACAAGGCGTGGTAAACCGGCAGGGCAACTTCCTCAAGCAAGGTATCGGCAACATTGTTAGTGGAGCTGATATGGTGGCGCAATCTGTTTCTTGCCGTCATTAAAGTCTTAATCACCCGGGTATCGAGTTTATTTAATTTGAGAACCAGATGACCATCGGCAAATCCGCTATCCCCCGCCTGCATACTGGTAAATGATAGCTCAGAAAAGGTTACGTAGAGGTGATCCGGATCTAAGAGATTTGCCCACTCAATATCCAGTCCGTTGATAACAACGGGGCGACCATCAGCGGTTTCCAGCGCCAGGCTGTTGATGCGGGAGCGACTGTGACCGAGAGGGAATTGATCGAGGTTCTCCAGCTCA
This sequence comes from uncultured Geobacteraceae bacterium, assembly GCA_964565445.1. GTDB lineage: Bacteria > Desulfobacterota > Desulfuromonadia > Desulfuromonadales > Geopsychrobacteraceae > Pelovirga. The sequence goes on along the minus strand of CAZMFD010000031.1, from coordinate 4,773 downwards.
GCAGAACTGTTCATTCCGGCAACGACAAGATGATGATGTTCATCCAAAATGATTTGGATCTGCTCCAGACTGATATCCCAGGATCCTTGGGTGGCAGCGGCGTTGACTTGCCCCTCGCCGGCGATACGGTCGATGGTCAGTGTTGTCCCGGAATCAGTTTCTACCTTCAGTTGAGGCAGCGACAGCCTGCTGCGTGCTGATCCGGTGGGACCGACGTCGGTGACAATGCGTAGTCCTTCGAACCGTGAGGAGGTGTCGGATTCTGCCACCGGCGTGGTGATCATGGTGACTCCCCAGGCATAGTGGCGGATCAGGTGGTGAAAGTCGTATCGACCCAGATTGGTGATGTCAACTGCGGTAATCGCTTCAGCGGTGAAAAATCGCCGCTCATAGCTGACCAGTTTGTTGGTGGTATTGACCGGAACATACTGATTGGAACGCTCTACCCAGAGGGCAAAGTATTCTTCCGCCTTGATGCTGCAATACCAGGTCAGGGTGAAGAGGGTGACGAGGGTGATGATCAGGGTCGGGGTCAGCAGCTTTTTCCACATAAGGAATTCCTTGATATTTGAAAACTGGTCAACGGCGCAGATAGCTTGAGGCTTTTTGCCCCAGGGCCTTCCAGGTGCCGAGTAACCCCAGTATCATGGTCAGGGCAATGCCCGTCAACAAAGTAAAGAGTACCGCAACCCCCTGCAGCTGAAAATCACTGTTCAGTGGGCCCTCGAGGATGGCGAAGGCCGCCAGGGTGCCGATGAGCAGACTGACCCCGCCGGTAATCAGGCCGAGTAGCAGAAATTCGGCAGCAAAGACCTGTAGAATGTCCTGGCGGGTAGATCCGCACACCTTGTAGATGACGGCATCGCGAATGCGTCGATGTTGATCGGCAGAAATAGCGCCAACCAGCACCAGCAGACCCGTCAGCAGGGTTACCGCCGCCATCCCTTTGAAAACCCAGCCGATATTGTTGAGAGTCCGGGCGACATTAGCAAGGATCTCGCGCACGGATACTGCGGTGACATTGGGGAACGTTGTGGTGATCAGGCGGTAGAGCTCCTCTTCCTGCTCCTGTGGCAGGTGAGCAGCCGCGAGAAAACTGTGAGGTGCCTGCTCCAGGGGGCCCGGCGCAAATATCAGGGCAAAATTGAGTTCCAGAGATGACCAGTCGACAGTCCGCAGATTGGCAATTTCGGCGCTGATGGTGCGTCCAAGAATAGTGACGCTGATAGTGTCACCGATGCCGACCCCAAACCCTTCGGCCAGATCGCTGGTGATGGAGAGTAACGGCGGCCCCTGATAATCCTCAGGCCACCAGTCGCCGGCAGCAATCTGGGTACCTTCCGGCAGGATGGCAGCGTAGCTGAAAAAGCGGTCGCCCCGGATCGCCCAGCGTACTGACGGATCAATGGTTCGGTCCGCCACCGGGATGCCGGCAATAGCAGTAATACGCCCCCGCAGAGTCGGTGATGCGTTAAAGGTGACATCCTGAGAATAGTCAGACAGCAATGCGCTGAACGGCTCAATCTGCTGGGGTTGCAGATCAAAAAAGAAAAAGGTCGGCGCTTTTTCCGGCAGGGTAGCGGTGACCAGACTGTTGAGGTTGCCCTGAATCTGGGCGATCAATACCAGCACGGTCAGTCCGATACCTAAAGAAAAGACGATATTCCCCGCCGGCGAACCGGGGCTCTTCAGGCTGGTCAGGGCCAGGCGCAGTAACGGGTGCGCCGGCCGGGGTGCCATTCGGGTCAGCTTGATGACCAGGGCAGCGAGAAGATGGAACAGCACAAAACAGACGGCAGCACCGCAGATAAACCACAAGGCCAGGCGCTGGTCAGCACTACTGAACAGGGCAACGGCGATGAGCATGATCGCAGTGATGACCATAGTGACGCGCACCCCGGCCCCAATGGTTTTTTTGCGGGTTTCGACATATCCACGAAATAGCAGTGCCGGTGGGATGCGGCAGGCGGTTCCGAGTTCCTTGAGGGAAAACAACAGTGCTGTTAACAGGCCGAACGTAGCGGCGACAAGCCAGACGTTGGGGAAAAAGCCTCCAGCCAGCGGGAATGGCAGGACATTCCCCAACGCGGTACTGAGCGCCCAGGGGATAGCGGCGCCGGCAGTCAGCCCGACAAGGGTGGCGAGAGCTCCGAGAGAGAGAACCTGCAACAAATAGGTGGTAAAAATGAGATTGCGCGAAGCGCCCAGAGATTTCATCGTCGCGATGTGGTTGACTTTCCCACCGAGATAACCGCGCACCGCGCCGGTAACCCCAAGACCACCGAGCAACAGGGCGCAGAGTCCAAGCAGGGTGAGGTTGGTTTCCATGCGATCGAGAAAATCACTGATGCGCGGGGAGGCCTGCCGCCAGGTACGCACACGCCAACCGGCGTCAGGAAAGCGCTTATCAAGTTCCTGTCGGAAAGTATCGACCTGGTCGCGGTCGGCAAGTTTCAGGCGATAGTTATAATCGACCAGGCTGCCCGGCTGCACCAATCCGGTTTGGGCCAGAGCGGTCCGGTCAATCATCACCCGTGGTCCGAGGGTAAAGGCACCAAAACTGCGGTCCGGTTCGTTAATCAGGCGCGCGCGGATTTGAAACCGGGTTGCCCCAAGTTGGATGAGGTCACCGACAACCAGATCAAAACGATCAAGAAAAGCCGATTCAACCACGGCGCCGGGCAGGCCATTATGATCGGCAAATGCCTCTTTGAGAGGTTGTGGTGGATCAAGGGTGAGCTGACCATAGAGGGGGTAGAGATCATCCACTGCTTTGAGTTCGACCAGCTTGCGCTGCTCCGAGGCTACTGCCAGGGCCATGGTGCGCAGCTGAAGGGTGCTGGAAACCGTTGCCCTCTGTTGTAGAAATTCGAGTTGGGCGGTATCAGCAGGACGATGGGCAAGACGTAGCTCGAGGTCGCCACCCAGTAAAGCGCCGGCGTCATCAAGTAGACCCGAACGGGCAGCGGCACTGAAATTGCCGATAGCGGCGACAGCAAAAACCCCGAGGAAAAGACAGGTGACAAAGACCCCGAAACCGCGCAGACCGTTACGCAGTTCCCGCCGCATCAAGCGCAGTGATTGGGACAGTAGGTTTATCATGATGCCTGCTCAGCAGACGCTTCGAGTTGGCCATCGGCAATACGGATAGTGCGACTACAGCGCTGTGCCAGGTTGGTATCGTGAGTGATCAACACCAGAGATGTCCCTTTTTCCTGTTGCAGAGAAAACAGCAGGTCCATCACCATCGTGCCGGTCTCCTGATCGAGGTTTCCGGTCGGCTCATCAGCGAGAATCAGCGCCGGTTCGGTGACAAAAGCACGAGCCAGGGCGACACGCTGCTGTTCCCCGCCCGACAGTTCGCCGGGAAAGTGACCGCTGCGCTGTGCCAGTCCGGTAACTTTCAGCGCTGCCGCCGCCCGTTCAAGGGCGGTATCGTCGCCGGAAAACTCCAGCGGCAGGGCAACATTTTCAAGCGCTGTCATGGTCGGGATCAGGTGAAAGGATTGAAAGACGATGCCGATATGCCCGCGACGAAAGCGTGCCAGGGCATCTTCATCAAGCCCGCTAAGGGTGGTTCCGGCGACGATGATGGTACCGCTGGTGGCCGGTTCCAGCCCGGCCAGGGCCATCAGTAGGGTGGTTTTGCCGGCTCCGGACGGGCCGACAATGCTGATGGTCTCACCCGCTTCCACGTGCAGATCAATACCACGCAGGATATTGACCGGACCGGCGCCGCCGACTAGACTCAAATGAAGATCATTAATTTCAATAATAGGATCAGGCATGAAAACTCCTGTTGGTTGGTTATTACTGCTATTGCTGTTGGCACCTTTTAGCTTTGCTGCTACCGGGCCGGTTACTATTCTGGTTCTGGGCGACAGCCTCACCGCCGGATATGGGCTGGCCGAAGGTGACGCTTTTCCCGCTGCGCTGGAACGAGCATTGGTCGCTCAGGGATATTCCGTTCGAGTGATCAATGCCGGGATCTCCGGGGACACCAGCGCCGGTGGTGAGGCCCGCCTGGAGTGGAGCCTGGCTGATGATCCTGACCTGGTTATCCTCGCCCTGGGTGCCAACGATGCTCTGAGAGGTTTAAGCCCCGATCAGACCCGCACCAACCTGGCCGCCATCATCACTCGTCTGCAGGAGCGACAGATCAAGGTATTATTGGCCGGGATGATGGCGCCGCGCAATATGGGCGAGAATTATTATAACAGTTTTGATCAAATCTATCCGGAATTGGCGCAGGAATTTGACCTTTCCCTCTATCCGTTTTTTCTGGAAGGGGTGGCCGGCAAGCCGGAACTCAATCTTGCCGATGGGATACATCCCAATGTGGCAGGGGTGGAGGTGATGGTGGAAGGGGTATTGCCGTTGGTGGTGGAAGAACTATCGTCGCTCTAATATGACTAGATTGGAAGTTTCAGTTGACAGAGGTCAGCATGACTGTCAATTTTCAGGCGCTGATTCTTTGTCGCATTTATTTATCATGATTATTGACCAGGAGATTTTCCATGCACATTTTTACCGACGGCTTTACCAGTGTATCTCTGTCTAACGGCAACCTGCGCGTCAAGCTGGCGCAGAATGGCCCCGATAACGAGCCGGTTGAAGTGGCCACCTTGATCGTGCCGGTGGCAACAGCGCCAAGCTTTGTCAATGGGCTGGCTAACGCCCTGAGTCAATTGGAGGAGCAAATCAAGGCCAAACAGACGGAGATGGCGGTTCAAGGCGCATCAAAGCCGAACTGATCGGGTTTATCGCCCCTAG
>CAZMFD010000030.1:0-33691 GCA_964565445.1 uncultured Geobacteraceae bacterium | reverse complement strand
AGTTTCTCATCTGACAGGGGGGCAAAGTGGACACTGCCGCGCCTGACGGGCACGAGATTGTCGCGCAAGCGATAATCCGACACCGATTTGACCGGCAGGTTGTCGACAATCAGTTCGTGATTGTGGTAGAGGCTGAGTTCCTTGATGTCTGAACGTCTGAGTTTCTGCCCCAGATAGCGAAAAGACAGCCCCCCTTCGCTGATATCCATGATGTGAAAGGGGAGAGATTCGGGGCCACGATCAATCAGAACCAGGGCTCGGTTCATGGCCTGAAAGCGCTGATTTTCTCGGACAGGACTGTATTGGTAGCGACTTTCCATTGGCATCTCTTTTTGGCCGAATGCTGTCCAGCCATGAAAAGGGTTTTAGGCTTAAGGGTTTTACTGATTCACCCTGACATCCTCTCATTTTTTGTTCTTAGTTGCAATCAAAGCAAAAATAACATAAAGGTTAAATTTTACTGCAATAATCATTCCTTGATGTCTTTTATGCTTCTGCTGCAAATGACTTAAAAAGCCCTTTTTACCCCGGATACCGCCTTCTATAGAGATCCGTTTAAAAATAATCGCCGATTATTCGTAGACCAGATATCGTCTGGATGGTAAACATGGTTTCAGGCTGAGATGCTTTTGTCGAATTTCTTTACAGGCGCCCTCTATGTTTGGCTTGTCCCGCCTTCAGACGTTATTTCTTCTCCCCCCGGCACTGGTCTGTGCGGTGCTGCTGTTTGTCGGCGGACCCGGGCCGGACTCGTTACGGTCGGTTCGCCATGCCTGGGTCAGCGGGCACCTGGTGTGCTTTGCCCTGTGGGGATACCTGTATCTGAGCTGGAGGGGCAATCTGCCGATCCGGCGCTTGCTGATTGAGGTTGTACTGCTGAGTTTTGTCGTCGGTGGGATGACGGAAATTCTCCAGTCTCTGGTCGGGCGCGAGCCGAGTTGGCGGGATGTTTTTAACGATGTCCTGGGGGGCCTGTTGGCGGTCTTTTTTTTTGCACCTGGGCGCCATCAGCTTGTTGCCCAGCTGCGCAAATTAACACAACTTTTATTGTTACTGGTCGTGGTCTGGAGTTTGGTCCCTTTTTCCCGGGCACTGGTAGATGACATCATCAGTCGCCATCAGTTTCCGCTATTATCAGGTTTTGAGACTCCTTTTGAGCAGACCCGCTGGGGCGGAAAGTCACGTCGTTATCGTGATGAGGAGATTGTCTACCGGGGACAACAGGCACTACGGGTTGAGCTGGTTGCGGGCTGGTATCCGGGTGTTTTTCTCAATTTTTTTCCGTCCGACTGGCGTGGCTACACGGCACTGCAGATGCACGTTCATCATCCTTTGCCGGAGCCGCTGGAGCTGCATCTGCGGATTCACGATCAGCATCATCGTGATTTTGATAATGCTCACCCGGACAGATATAATTTAGCCCTGTTGTTGGAACCGGGCTGGAATCGTATCCGGGTCATGCTGGCTGATGTCGTAAATGCCCCGCGGGAGCGTGAGCTGGATTTGCGCCGCGTCGCCGGCGTCGGGCTCTTTGCCGTTTCTCTTGAAGATCCTCAGGTGATCTCCATTGATGAGGTCAGATTGTTGAGTCATGCAGAACTGCTTGAGGATGATTGACAAGATGCAGTGGTCCACATAGAATCCTGACTTTTCCGCAGGTAGACAAAAAACCGGCACCTATTGGTGCTATAAAGAGGTAGGTTTATGAAGGTTTTGATTACTGATGAGATTTCGGACCACGGCCTGCAGCCGTTGACCAATGATCCGCGCATTACTATCGATAAAAAAGTTGGTATGGAGGTTGCGGAACTGCACCGTTGTGTCGGTGACTATGATGCGATTATTACCCGTAGCGGCACCCTGGTTGACGAGGCTTTGCTCAGCCATGCCCAGCGCTTGAAGATCGTTGCCCGCGCCGGCGTCGGCATCGACAATGTTGATGTCGATGCTGCCAGTCGCCGCGGTATTATTGTCGTCAATGCTCCATACGGCAATGTCAATTCGGCCGCCGAACACACAATGGCGATTCTCCTGGCCAAATGCCGCAACGTTGGGATCGCCAACATCAGCCTCAAAAACGGCGAATGGAAGCGTGCCCCCTTTACCGGGCATGAACTCAAAGGTAAGACCGTCGGTATTATCGGCCTCGGCAAGGTCGGTGGGCGGGTCGCCTTGCGCTGCCGCGCTTTTGAAGCAGAGGTGCTGACTTACGACCCCTATATTTCTGAAAAGCGTGCTGAAGATTTCGGCGTCAAGTTGACCTCGCTCGAGGATGTGATCCGGTTTTCCGATATTATCAGTGTCCATACCCCGCTGAACGATGAGACCCGAGACATGATCAATGCTGAGCACTTTGCCGGCATGCAGGACGGCGTTTTCATTGTCAATTGTGCACGTGGCGGGATTATCAATGAAGCGGCGATGTTATCTGCTTTGGAGTCGGGTAAATGTGGAGGCGCAGCTTTCGATGTGTTCAGCGAAGAGCCACCACGCAGTGAGGTGCTGAAGAAGTTGATCGCTCACCCCAATATGCTGGTAACACCACACCTGGGAGCCAATACCTTTGAGGCGCAAAAAAATGTTGCTGTCGACGTCAGCAAGGAAATTGTCAATTACATCGACGGTCGTCCATTAAGTAACGCGGTTAACATCCCCCGCTTTGATCCGGATCTGATGGATCACATGAAGCCGTTTATGGAGCTGATAACGATTCTGGGCGAGTTTATGTCACAGTTGGCACCGGCTAATCCGAGTAAGATCTCCTTTACCTACAACGGCAAGATCGCTCGTTACGACTGTGAACCCCTGACTATATGTGGTCTCGCTGCGATGCTTAATTTCAGTACTGAACAGGATGTCAACATGGTGAACGCCAGTCTGGTGGCAAAAACCCGTGGCATCGCGGTCGAGTCGATTCGGTCTACCGAAACGGGCTCCTTTTCCAGCCTCATTACAATTGATCTGGAAAGTGCGGAAGGCAAGCGTCGCATCGCCGGTACCCTGTTTGAGGGCACTCCCAAAATTGTCAAGCTGCGTAATTTCCCCATCGATTTCCGCCCGGAAGAACATATGCTGGTGATTAATTATCAGGATCGCCCGGGGTTGATCGGCAAGATCGGCACCCTTTTGGGTGAACATCAGGTCAATATCGGCAACATGAGTCTTGGTCGTCTGGAAAAAGCTGGAGAGGCGATGGTGGTTTTCTCTGTTGATTCACAAGTTGATGCGGATACTTTGGCCAAGGTCGGTGCGGCGGTTGATGCCAGGTTTATCAAGGCGGTGCGGCTGGGAGTGACTTGATCTAACCTCCAGTGAAGGAGCGGCTTTAGCCGCGATCGTGCCTGAAGGCAACTCCTACAAAGGCTCCTGGGGTTGAAGTTCCTCAGAAGATGGTCAGGGGTAGATCGCTTTTAGGGATAATGCCGATCTGTTCCGCCCTGGCCAGCAGGCAAGCAATGGCCGCTAATCCATCTTTACTCAGATCAAGGGAATAATCATTGACGTACAAATCGATGTGCCGGCGGATGACGGTGTCATCGAGTTCCTGGGCATGTTCACGGATATAGCTGGTTGCCTGCTGCGGGTGGCTGTGGGCATATTCGATGCTGCGTCGCAAGGCCTGATCAACCTGTCTGATCCGTTCTTCACCCAGGTTTCTTTTCGCCAGAATTCCCCCGAGAGGAATCGGGTGCCCGGTTTCTTCCTCCCACCACTGCCCCAGATCAACTAATTGTTGTAACCCGTACTGCTGATAAGTAAAACGTGATTCGTGGATAATCACCCCGGCTGCAGCTTGTCCCTGGCGCACAGCATCCATGATCTGATCAAAGGGGAGAATCAACAGTTTGTCCGTCCCGCCCAAATAGAGTTGCAGCAGCAGATTGGCGGTGGTCAGTTGTCCCGGGATGGCAATGGCTTTGCCCCTTAGTTGTTCGAGGGTGATAGCGCCGTCGGCAACAATCAGAGGTCCACAGCCGCGCCCCAGGGCGGCACCACTGCGCAGCAGGACGTAACGATCGCGCAGGTGGCCAAAGGCATGAAAGGAAATCTTGGTCAGATCCAGGGCTCCTTGCAGGGCCAGCTGGTTGAGGGTTTCGACATCTTCAAGGCGTTCGGTAAAGGTCAGCTCACCACAGGGAATCTGGCCATGAATCAGGGCATGAAAGATGTAGGTATCATTGGGACAGGGAGAATAGCCAAGGCTTAAGGTTGTCATGGTAAAAATCCTTCAGGGAGTGAGCAGGCCGCGCTGGAGCAGGGTCAGAACCGCCTCTTGCGCCACTCTCATGCCCAGGGGGATGTCCCACAGCTCGTTGGCACGGGTGCCGGTGGGGTTGGATATGCCGCGTACTTCTAGGAGCGGGCAGGAAAATTCAGCACATACCTGCGCTGCTGCGGCTCCTTCCATGTTCTCACAGATCCCTGCGGTCTGGCGCTGCAGTTGTCGGCTTAACTCCGGGGTGCCGCTACCGTTATTGACGGTGACAAAGGGGCCACAACGCGCCTGCGGGAGCAACCCGGCAGCGCGTTTGTATAGCGCTGTGTCAAGGTCATAGGATTGTTGAAATAATGGGGCAAGGCGGGTTTGTTGCGGAATGTTCAGCTGTTCCAGCGGGATAAAGCCAGCGCCGGTCGTTACCCCGCAGTCGCCATAGCTTTCGCTGCTGGCCAGAGCCAGATCGCCGATATCGAGGCCACTGTCAGGATAGCTGCCACCACAACCACAGAGGATCACCGCCTCGGGCCGTAACTCGGTTAACATCCGGGTTAATTGCATCGCCATCAGCATGGCACCGATGCCACCGTGGCCGATTATAACCGGAACAGCGCATAGGTTGCCGCGCAATAATTCCCGGTCACCACACAGAAAGCTGTTGCTGGTGCTCAATTGTTGACGCAGTAGAGCCGTTTCAGCCGGGGTTGCGGCGAGAACCAGCACCATGATTAGGGCCTTTTGAACCAGCCGTGGCGGATCAGATCGCGGCGCAGTTCGCTCCCCTGATTGCGCACCATCCCCTGATACCAGAAACACTCCTGGCTGACCAGGGGGTTTTCCGGGGTATCGAAACGTTTGGAGCCATCCACCAGGTTCTTGCGAAAGATCGCGTCAGGTTCGCTGATGATCATCCTGATTTTCTCAGCCAGGGGCTCCTCCAGCATTTCAATCACGGTTGCAATCATGTCGCGGATTTTCAACCCCTGGCGATATTCCCACAGGTCGCCATCAAAAACATATTCGCACTCGGTAACAAAATCACTCCAGTCCAGTAATAGCGACCCGAATTCGATATCGGCAAACTCATGCTGAGATAGTTTATTGTTGATCAGCTCAGTGATTTGCTCCTGCTCTTTGCGGGTAAGAAAAAAAGATAGCCCTTCTTCGACCTCATACATATCGAGCAGTTCAGTAATGTCATCACAGTAGAGGGATGCATCAAGTTCTGCGGTCCCAAGTTTTTTAAGCTCCGGGGGAAGCAGGTCCCGTGGCAGACCAAGTAGCGAGAGGTGATGGTGGTCGTAATCAGTGGGTAGAATCAGGTCGTCATGATAGGGAACCTGATTGTGTGCTAAAAAATTGCAGAGGCGCAGGTGGTTGTCGGTAAAAAAGCTCAAGACTTTTTCTTCGGAGCAAAAAAACTCCAGGCCTTGACGGTTATTGGCGATCCCAAAGCCGACAAAACCATCATGGATCAAGCGGCTTAAGTAAGGGGCAATGGTTCCCAAAATCAGATTGGTCGGCAGGTAGGGGGAATAATAAACAGCCGGCTCCGGCCGTGGTTCTTCGGCACTTGAGCGCCGGATTTTTGGCTGCTCGGGGTAAAATTCCAGAATAAAAAAAGATTCTTCCGTTAAAAAGCGGCTGAATTGCGCAAAAATATCGGCAAGCCGGGGGGCTGAGACCAGGGCGGTAAAGCGATAAGCATTGTCACAGTCATCAAGCAGTGAAAAATCGTAACCTTCACGGATTGCCGTTAATATTCGATGATTTTTAGCCGGTTGCAGGCCGGCCGGGTGCTGGTAATTTGTTGGCAATGGGAATCCTGTTATGGTCCGGGTTTTTTCAGGGGTCTGTTGGTTACCTTAACGATATTTTTATATCATAACAGCCTTCTATGGTGGTTGGCTAATTTCCTTTCTAATGATTAGTTCCTTGATATGAGACTTTTTAAATGATATATAAATGCCTTAATCAAAGAAAATTCTTTTGCAAAAAGTATTGATTTTAGATGGATAAGCAAAAAGCGCCAAAGGCAAGGCGCGCAATTATTGATCAATGAGGCGTACTTACGTACATCGAAGCAGTGAAATAATGGCAGCAACGCAGTAGTTGGTGAATTTTTGCGACGCCATCAAAGATGAATTCCAGCCAAGGAGTACCACATGCTCAGCTCACAGTCATCTCTGGTCATGTATGATGAAGAATACCAGAAGATTATGGCACTGATTGAACGTCTACTGCGGGAATCTAATGCCAAGGTTATTTTTCTGGTCGACAAGGATGGCCAGTTGATCGCTGCTACCGGGGAAACCGAAAACCTCGACACTACCAGCCTGGCTTCCTTGACGGCAGGAAATATCGCGGCGACCGGTGGGCTGGCAAAACTTATTGGCGAAAAGGAGTTTTCGATCCTGTTCCATGAGGGAGAGAAGGATAATATCCACCTTTCCATCGTCGGCGGGCGGGTTATTCTGGTGGTTATCTTCGATCAGCGCAGTTCGCTGGGGCTGGTACGTTTGCGGGTTAAAAAAGCCAGTAACGAGCTGGCAGTGATTCTCGAGGATCTGGTGCGCAAGGCACAGGATCAACACTCCGAGTTTCAGGCGAGCCCGTTTGCCGAAATTACTGACGATGATATCGACAACCTTTTTAACTGATCGGAATTCGCCAGATGTCCTTTATCAACTACGCTTCACGAGAAATTAACTGCAAGATTGTCTATTACGGCCCGGGCCTGTGCGGTAAGACAACGAACCTGCAGTATATTTATAATAAAACCGCTGAAGGTTCCAAAGGCAAGATGATTTCCCTGGCCACAGAGACCGAGCGCACCCTCTTTTTTGATTTTTTACCCCTGGCCTTAGGCGAAATTCGCGGTTTTAAGACTCGTTTCCATCTTTATACCGTTCCCGGACAGGTCTTTTATGATGCATCGCGCAAATTGATCCTGAAAGGTGTTGACGGGGTTGTTTATGTTGCCGATTCCCAGGAAGAACGCTTCGACGCCAATATTGAGAGCCTCGAAAACCTCCGCGATAATCTCGAAGAACAGGGATTTGATATCGAAAAAATCCCCTTTGTTATTCAGTACAACAAGCGCGACCTGCCCAATGCCTGTGACTTGGAAGAGTTGAGTAAGGTTCTTAACCCTCGCAAGGTTCCCGAGTTTGAAGCCTGCGCGCCAACCGGCGAAGGGGTGTTTGAAACCCTCAAGGCGGTGGCCAAACTGGTTCTCAATGACCTCAAAAAAGGGGGGTAGTCAGGTCCCAGAAAATGGCTTGACACGGGGGGTCAGTATCCCCTATATTTCCAACCCGCACCACCCATTCCCTCTTAGCTCAGTTGGCAGAGCATCTGACTGTTAATCAGATTGTCGCTGGTTCGAGCCCAGCAGAGGGAGCCAATAATATCAGGGGCTTACGGCATAACGCTGTGAGCCCCTGTTTTTTTGTCGTAAGATAGCTGATTTTTTGTCATCTTAGGGGCTGTTGTCTTAGTGGAGGTGAGGTAATGAGTGATTTGTTGAATACAACGGGATCGGAGCAACAGGAGGCAGCTTCTCCTTGTGCAGCCATTCGCATGGTTCTGCATCCTGAGGTAAAAGACCTTGGTGGTTTCAGCGTCCGCCGGCTGTTGCCGGCTGATAGTACCAAATCAGTAGGCCCGGTGATCTTTTTTGATCACTTTGGCCCGGCACAGTTCTCCCCTGGTCAGGGAATGGATGTCCGTCCCCATCCCCATATCGGGCTGGCGACTATCACCTATCTGTTTGCCGGCGAGATTCTTCATCGTGACAGTCTGGGCAATGTCCAGCCGATCCGTCCCGCCGAGATCAACTGGATGACTGCTGGTCGTGGCATCTCGCATTCGGAACGCACTCCACCGGCGTTACGTGAGGCGGGACATTCATTGCACGGGCTACAGTTGTGGGTTGCCTTGCCGGAAGATTCAGAGCAGGGCGAGCCCGACTTTGTTCATTATGCAGCTGAGCAGATTCCGATTGTCCGCCAGCAAGGCGTGTGTCTGCGGCTGATCGTTGGTGAAGGCTGGGGCGCTGTCTCGCCGGTCAAGGCCGCTTCACCAACCCTCTATGCCGATGCCCAGATCAGTCAGGGCGCGCTATTGCAACTACCCGATGAGGAGGAAGAGCGCGCTGTCTATGTGGTCGATGGTGAGATCCAGATCCAGGGGGTAACTATCCCGCAGCACCGTCTGGCTTTACTCAATGCCATTCCAGGGGTAGAATTGACGGCAACGACAGACAGTCGCCTGATTGTTATCGGCGGCAAGCCCCTGGGTAAACGCACGGTTTGGTGGAATCTGGTATCCTCCCGCAAGGAATTAATTGAACAGGCCAAGGCTGACTGGCGCAGCGCCCGCTTCCCCCAGGTGCCGAATGAAACCGAAAAAATTCCGGTGCCTGGTGGCGAATGAGCACCCGTTCAGTTGTTGTCCAATCTGGGTTGCTGGAGTTTCTGTTGCAGTGATAAATACCTATTCGGTTATTGGTAGGTTGTATTGATCAAACCCGTTTTACCCTGTTTTTGTTGATTAAGGAGAGTGAATGGCAAACCGCGTGGCGCGCAACCAGGAACGCAAAAGCAGACGCCTCAAAGTCCGTTTTGGGACGGACGAACTCTCTAAGATTGCTTTTCTCGGCAATGCCTCCGTTGCCGGTGCCTGGATCATCACCGGGCAGCCGGAACGGGTTGGAACCTTGCTGCGTTTTTGCATTTATCTGCCCGAAGGTGAGGAGGTATTGGTGCGGGGCCGAGTACAATGGGCCAAGAAAATTCCGCCGAATCTGATCCGTCTGAGTAAAAATGCCGGAATGGGGGTTAAGTTTACCCGTTTTGAATCCGGCCTTTCGATTTTTTCCGACTATCTGGCGACGTTGCGTTACTAAATGACCGGCCTTTTGCCATGATCAACGCGAACAACTACCTTCCCGTCATTACTCCGGACCTGGTTCTGGTTCTTCCTGCTCACGGCGATTGGCAGGTCCACACGGTTTCCGAGCGCTTGTCAACCAGCCTTGGCCAGTCTGTTGGCCAACTGCAGGGGCGCCCGGTCGCTGTCGCTTTTCCTGATGCAGCACCGGCCCTGGCAGATCTGGCGACAGAGGTTGTCGAGCAGGGGCAGGATCTGTCCGCTATCAGGATACGACTTGTGCCCCAGCAGGCAGATGTGCTGGCTGATCTTCAGTTTGCCGGTTTGAGCGACGATTATCAGAATCAGCAGGTGCAGGTGACTCTACGTCCGCTGAGTGATGTGCCGGAAGCGGAGGAGTTCCATCGTCTGGTCGGGGTCAGTGCTGTCATGCGTGAGGTGTTTCGCAAGGTTCGCCTTTATGCTGCTTCGGACGCAACCGTCATTATTACCGGTGAAACCGGTGCCGGCAAGGAGCTGGTTGCTCATGCCCTGCATCTGGAAAGCCGGCGCCGAGACCAACCCTTCGCTGCGCTCAATTGTACTGCCATCAGTGATCAGTTGCTCGAGTCAGAACTCTTTGGTCACGAGCGCGGCGCATTTACCGGTGCGGTGCGGGATCATCGAGGCTATTTCGAGCGGGCTGATGGCGGCAGCCTGTTTCTGGATGAGCTCGGTGATATGCCCCTGGCGACCCAGAGTAAACTCTTACGGGTATTAGAGGATGGGCAGGTGGTGCGGGTTGGAAGTGAAGTGCCACGCAATGTTGATGTTCGGGTTATTGGTGCGACCAATGTAGCGTTGGAAAAGGCCGTCGCCAACAAAGAGTTTCGTGCTGACTTGTACCACCGTTTGGCGGTGTTGCGGATTCATCTGCCCCCCTTGCGGGAACGTTCTGAAGATATACCGCTGCTGGCCGAACGGTTTCTGGCGCAGTTCAGTTACCAATACGGCAAGCCGGCGCGGCGTCTGACCCTCGAAGCCGTACGTCTGTTACAATCCTATCTGTGGCCGGGCAACGTGCGTGAGTTGCGTAATGTGATTGAACGAGTGGTGGTTGAATCCGAGACCGAAGCCATTGGTGCGCGTGCTTTTACTGAATGGATCCGCGAGCGTCGCCAATTTGCCGCCGATCTGCCCGGTGCCGATCCCGCGTCTTCATCAGCGCGTTCTTTGCCGGTGGCCTTGCCCTGGTCGGGCACCACCCAAAGCCCCCCTCGAACGCCAGCCGCGCCAGGGCGA
This sequence comes from uncultured Geobacteraceae bacterium, assembly GCA_964565445.1. Lineage (GTDB taxonomy): Bacteria > Desulfobacterota > Desulfuromonadia > Desulfuromonadales > Geopsychrobacteraceae > Pelovirga. Next base: position 23,301 of record CAZMFD010000030.1, on the reverse strand, counting down.
AAAGGGCAGAAACAAGATTTAAGTGCAGAGATGATCCGTCACGCCTACGCCGCCGCTGACGGAAACCTTTCCGCTGCAGCGCGTCACCTCGGCATTCATCGTGCCACCCTATATCGCCATCTGCAGCGACTTGGTCTTCATCGCGACGAGCTCCGTCTGGATTGAATCTGGAAAAAACGGTTATCCACGGAAAACACGGAATACACTGAATTCACGAAAAAACAAAACGATATATTTCTTTAATTGAAAATCCCACCATTACAACTCATCCTATCATTCCCAGGTGCGACGTCGCAGGTGTTGTATTAAGACAAACCTGCGACGATTGCTGCGACGTCGCATTTATTTTCTTCTCGCTAAAAAACGCATAAGATACTGAAAATACATATACTTAATATTTTAAAAAAGTTGGCATCCGATTTGTATTAAGGAAATTGCAAAACAGGCATTGCCGACTGAAAAAAATTTGTGGCATTGCAAGCCATGCAAACAACAATAAAAACACTTAAAAAGGGAGGAAACCATGTTGAGATTTCATATGATGAACCCGTTTGAAGGTATGCAGCGTGAAGTTGAGCAGCTGTTGCGCGGCTTTGATCTGGATCCAATTGTTCGGCGTGAACAGGGACGGATCGATTTCAAGATTCGTGAACAGGATGAAAAATATCTGGTCGAGGCGACGTTGCCTGGTGTGGATGCCGAGAAGTTGGACATCAATGTCGTTGATCGCCAGCTGGTGATCAAAGGTGAATTTGCTCCGCTCGACCTGCCGGAGAATGCTCGCGTTCATCGTCAGGAGCGCAGGAGTGGCTCATTTGAGCAGAGTCTGATGCTGACCAACAAGCTCGATACCGACAATATCGCCGCTGAATATAAAGATGGCATCCTGAGTATCAGTATTCCCAGGGCGAAAGAAGCTCTGCCCAAGCGGATTGAGATCAAAGCCGGGTGATGGCTTGGTCCCGTTGATTGAGGGGCAAAGGATGCAGGGGAATAAATAATTGAAACCTTTAGCTTGAGATATGAGGTATTGATATGAACGATAAGCAGATGGCAACCCAACGAACAGAACAGGCACAACCGGTTGAGCCGGCAGCAGCCGTAGTCTGGGGTACACCCGCAGTAGATATTTATGAAACCGATCATGAGCTGGTACTCCTGGCAGATATGCCCGGGATCAATGATCAGGGACTGCAACTGGAAGTTTCCCGTGGGGTGTTAACTCTCGAAGCCGCGCGAAAGGGAAGCGAAAACGGCAATAAGCACGGCTACTATCGGCAATTCAAGCTTTCCGAGCGAATTGATGCAGATGCTGGGCAGGCGCAACTAAAGGATGGCGTTCTCACCCTGCGGTTACCGAAATCCGAGACGGCAAAGCCGAAGAAAATTGCCGTTAAAACTCTTCACTAACCAGCCCGCTGAAGCCGGGATAGTAAAGAAGCTCTTACCGCCGGGGCCGTCGAAGGCCCCGGTTTTTTTTACGCAAATTTCGGCATCACAGCAATTCTGTTGGTATAATTCAGTAAGAAGATATGATGCCTGAGTCAGGAGGAAAAGATGATTGATATCAATAAAACAACCCAGAAAGTCCAGGAGGCTTTGCAAGCGGCACAAGCTCAGGCCTTGCGCTATGGTCACGCGGAAATTGATGGGGAACATCTGCTTCTGGCTCTGTGCGAACAGCAGGATGGGCTGGCCCCGCGTCTGCTGCAAAAAATGAACATCGCCGTTGAGGATGTCGTGGGCGGTTTGCGCCAGGAGGTTGAATCGCGCCCACGGGTCAGCGGTGCCGGTGTCGATAGTGGCAAGCTCTATGCCAGTCGGCGTTTAAGTCAGTTGCTGTTGCAGGCTGAAACCGAAGCCAAACAACTCAAGGATGACTATATCAGCGTTGAACATATTCTTCTGGCAGCCACTGGAGAAGGGGAGCGCACCGCTGCCGGCCGGCTGCTGAAAAAATTGAACGTTGACCGCAACACCCTGCTCCAGGCACTGACGAGTATACGCGGCAATCAGCGAGTCACCACTCAGGATCCTGAAAATACCTATGAGGCGCTGGCCAAGTTCGGCCGCGACCTGGTGGATGAGGCCAAAAAGGGCAAGCTCGATCCAGTGATCGGTCGTGATGACGAGATCCGCCGGGTGATCCGCGTTCTGTCGCGTAAAACCAAAAACAATCCGGTCCTGATCGGCGAACCCGGGGTTGGCAAGACTGCCATCGTCGAAGGTCTGGCCCATCGGATTGTGCGCGGTGATGTGCCCGAGGGCTTAAAAGATAAAACTGTATATTCCCTCGATATGGGTGCCCTGGTCGCCGGTGCCAAGTACCGTGGTGAATTCGAAGAGCGCCTCAAAGCGGTGCTTAAAGAGGTGCAGGAGAGTCAGGGGCGGATTCTGCTGTTTATTGATGAGCTCCACACCATTGTTGGTGCCGGTAAGAGCGAGGGGACCATGGATGCCGGTAACATGCTCAAACCCCTGCTGGCGCGCGGTGAACTCCACTGTATCGGCGCGACCACCCTGGATGAATATCGCCAGCATCTGGAAAAAGATCCGGCGCTGGAAAGGCGCTTTCAGCCGGTCATGGTCGATCAACCCAATGTCGAGGCGACCATCAGTATCCTGCGCGGACTGAAAGAACGTTACGAGGTCTACCATGGTGTGCGTATCCAGGATAACGCCCTGGTCGCAGCAGCCGAGCTGAGTCATCGTTATATCGCTGATCGCTTTTTACCCGACAAGGCGATCGATCTGATGGACGAGGCCTGTGCCACGATTCGTACCGAAATCGACTCGATGCCGGCAGAACTCGATGCCATTACCCGGCGGTTGATGCAGTTAGAAATCGAAGAGGCAGCGCTCAAAAAAGAGAAGGATGTCGCCAGCCGCGAACGCCTCGGAGCTCTGCAAAAGGAGCTGGCCGAACTGAAAGAGCAGGAAAAAGTCTTCTCTGCCCAATGGCAACTGGAAAAAGGGGGCATCAAGGGGATTCAGACCCTGCGTGAGGAAATTGAACAGGTGCGTCTGGATATTGCCGGCGCCGAGCGCAATTATGATCTCAACCGCGCCGCTGAGCTCAAGCACGGTACGTTGCCGGAACTTGAGAAGCGTCTGCAGCAAGAGGAAGAAAAGCTGGCCGGTGGCGATCAACAGACGAAGATGCTGCGTGAAGAGGTTACCGAAGATGAGATCGCCGAAATCGTCGCCCGTTGGACCGGTATTCCGGTTACCCGTCTGATCGAAAGCGAGCGCGATAAGTTGTTGCGCCTTGATGAGATTCTTCACGAACGGGTTGTTGGCCAGAACGAAGCGGTCGAACGGGTTGCTGATGCGGTGATCCGCGCCCGAGCCGGGGTCAAGGATCCGCGGCGGCCGATTGGTTCTTTTATCTTTCTGGGCCCTACCGGGGTCGGCAAAACCGAGCTCGCCCGCACCCTGGCAGCTGCCTTGTTCGACAGCGAAGACAACATGGTGCGTATCGACATGTCGGAGTATATGGAAAAACACGCGGTCAGTCGGCTGCTTGGGGCCCCCCCCGGATATATTGGCTATGAGGAAGGTGGCCAGTTGACCGAAGCGGTGCGGCGCAAACCTTACTCGGTGGTGCTGTTTGATGAAATTGAAAAGGCCCACCCGGACGTATTTAATGTCCTATTACAGATTCTCGATGATGGCCGCGCTACCGATTCCAAGGGGCGCATGGTCAGCTTCAAAAATACCGTGATTATTATGACGTCGAACATCGCATCACAGTACTTGCTCGAGGGTATTAAAGACGGCGAAATTCCCCCGGCGGTTCAGGATCAGGTTGAGCAGGAATTGCGGCGTAGCTTCCGTCCCGAATTTCTTAACCGGATTGACGACATCATCATTTTCAAACCCCTGGCCCTTGATGAAATCAAACAGATTGTTTACCTGCTGGTGGAAGACTTGCGTAAGCGCTTGCAAGAGCAGCGGCTGGAGTTGGAATTGACGCCGGCAGCGGCTGATCACATTGCCACCAGTGGTTATGATCCGGTCTACGGCGCTCGACCCCTCAAGCGTTATCTTCAGCACCAGCTTGAGACCCGTATTGGTCGCGCCTTGATCCGCGGTGATGTGACTGGGGGCGGCAAAGTGGTTGTTGATTTAAGTGCCGGCGCCCTTGAGGTCAGGGTTGAGCCTAAGGAATAAAAAAGCACAGCAACCCATCGAAAAAACTTGCTAAACCTGGAATGTTGATTATAATAAATACCAAACAAGTAATAATTTATCTTTAGACCCGTTAAGGAGGGCACTATGCGTATCGATATACTCTGTAAACCGGATAAGCCGGAAAGCTGTCAGGGAACCGTGGACAATGTGCGTCAGGCCCTGGAACAGCTTGGGGTCAAGGCTGAGGTTCACCAATACAGTGACTCGCGCAAAATGATTGATAACCGGATTTATGTCGTGCCGGCATTGATCATTGACGATCAGGTTCGTATTGCCGGGCGTGTGCCGAAGGTTGACGAGATCATCAATTTTATTGTCGAGCGGCCGCGTTATCTCAAGGATACTGCTGAAGTCGCGTAGCTGAATATCGCAAGTAAATACCATCATCAAGGCTCCTGCAGGCACACCTGCAGGAGCCTTTACTTTTTTAAGCGTTCGCGCTACCGTAACTCCTCTTTATGAAGGAGTCATAATAATGCCAAAAGTGCTTCTGGTTGACGATGTTGATCTTTTCCTCGAACTCGAACGTTCGTACCTTGAGGGGTGCGGTTACGATTTATTGACCGCCTCGTCGGGGGAAGAAGCCCTCAATCGCCTCGATAAGGTGGCTCCTGATATCCTCCTGCTCGATTTCTACATGCCGGGGATCAATGGCGACGACGTCTGTCGTACTATCCGCCGCAACCCTCGTTGGCACCGGTTACCGGTACTCATGGTGACCGCCGCCGGCAAGGTCGAAGAGGTGCAGAAATGTCTTGATGCCGGCTGTGATGATTATATCACCAAGCCGGTCAATAAACTGGAGCTGCGCGAAAAGGTGGCCCGCCTGTTAGGTGAAGTCAAACGTCGCACCGCCGAGCGGGTGGTGGTCGATATGCCGATTGAATTAGAGGATGGGGTCACGGTTCATCAGGCGCGCACTGAAGACCTGTCGGTAACCGGTGCACGCATCTGTTCATCGGTGGCATTGGAAGAAAATTCAACCATCAAGCTTTCCTTTGCTCTGCCGGAAGGAGAAACCCTCTCCCTCTATGGTCGCGTCAAACGCACGGCTGATAGCACCACCGACAAAAAGGGGATTTACTTTCTCCATCCCGATCAACACAGTAAGCAAAATCTGGATCGTCTGGTGCGTTTTAAAAAGGTTGAGACGCTACGCCAGGAGGGCGTCGATGCGAATTTGTGTCAACGCCTTGCCGCCCTTGAGGATGAGTGTTCACGCTTGCGGCGTGAGCAGAATGATGCAATGGAGCGTATTGGCGAACTGGAAGAGGAAAATCTCGATTTTGCCAATCAACTGGTCAAGGTGGAACAGGTCAATAATAATCTGACCAATCTCTATCTGGCCTCATCACGACTGCATTCTACCCTTGACCGCGGCGAAACACTCGATATTATTAAAGAAGTTGTCATTAACTTTGTCGGCGCAGAAAAATTTGCGGTACTGCTCTACAATAAAAGCAGCAAGGAACTGCTTTTTGAAACAGGTGAAGGGTTTGAAGAGGCGGGAAGTTTTCCTGTTATTGGTAGCGCCGATGGGGTCTTCGGGAAAGTGATTGCCAGTGGCGAAAATTATTTTTGCAGAGGTTCGATGAGCGCCGGATCCGATGATCTGTTAGCTCCGATCGTTGCAATTCCGCTGAAAACCCAGCAGCATCTGATTGGGGTGTTGGCAGTCTATCGTTTGTTTATCCAGAAAGAACAGCTGGAGTCCATTGATTACCAGCTTTTTTCCATGCTCGGCGAACATGCCGCTACGGCACTGTTCTCCTCCTCTCTCTATGCGCGCTCGGAACGCAAACGTCAGACCTATGAGGGGTTTGTTGATCTGCTCACCAAGTGATTGGAAGCAGAATCCCCTGCTCTGCCGCCATCAGCGCTATCTCTTCACCATCCTGTGAATCGAGCACACCTAAGAGCATTTCTCCCGGCTGCTTTGTGGTTGCCAATTGCAGCATCCGGGCCACAGAATTATCCAGTGTTTCGATGATCATTTCCCCCTCCACCCGCAGCAGCAAGCGTTGCCCTGGTTGCTGTTGCAGGCGCTTGACTGTTGTTGCCGGAGATTCTCCCCCCAGGGTTTCTAAATCAGCCGGGTCATAGTGGAAAAAGTGTAAAAAAACAGCAGGGTTGAGCTGCCAGTGAGCGCCAGCAAAGATCTTTGCGGTGATCTGTTGCCCTGCCGGCCGGCAGTCGTCACCCAGCAGGATTTCCGCGCACAGATAATGAAAATGCAGCAGATCTTCTATGAGGGGGATCAGTTGGTAATGTTTGTGGCGTCGACATTGTTCGCGGCAGAAGTCGCGTTGCAAGGGGAGGATCCGGGCCGGTGTCCAGGTTTCGACGTCAATAATCTGCGTCCGCGTGCAGTTTTTTTCGGCCGTCAACCAGTCAGCAAACTCCTGCAACAGCGCAGCAGGAGAGGCATGGAAGGTGTCGCAGAGGGGCAGAAAGAATCCTACCGACCGACCGCGGTTATAGAAGATATCGGTGGCGGCAGCAAGCAGTTGGCTCTGTTCGATCTGGTCGGTGGGGTAGCTGGTGGTTGTTTCAACCAGGTACGGCGGTGTGTGCTGGGCACAGAGACCAAATTCACTGCGGCGTTGGTAAAGATCGGTTCCCGGCAATACCGCCAGCGGGAAGATGTCGACCTGGTTGGGCTGTTGCTCCAGGGCAAAGTCAAGGCTGTGGCAGAACCCCGGGTGGTTGTCGCCGGGCAGTCCGTAAATCAGGTCGAGTCCGAAAACAATGCCGGCCAGGTTAAGCTGATGCAGTGTTTTGCGCATCCGGCGCGGATTGATCTGGCGTTGCAAGGGTTTGAGGATTTCCGGGTGCGCTGACTGCAGGCCAATCTGTACTGAGCAGGAGAGCTGTGCCAGTAACTCGATGGTATGACTATCGAGCAGATCGGCCTTGGCTTCGATATGGTAATGAATTTGCGGAGCAACGTCGAGGAGCAGTTGCAAAAGCTGATGGCCGCGCTGAGCCGGGGCATTGAAGGTTGAATCGAGAATCCAGATCTGACTCACAGCGGCTGCGGTGAACAGTTCAAGTTCTCGGCGCAACCGTTCAAAAGGAAAAGGGCGAACGCCCTGGTGGCCCTTGGCATCGTAACAGAAGGAACAGTTGAAGTGGCAGCCCCGGGCGACCTCCCAGAGGACACCGCAGCCGGGCTCAAGTGGCAGAACTCCGGTCAACCAGGGTGAGGGCAGGCCGGCCAGATCGGGGCAGGTGGCGGCCGGTGGGTGAGTCAATGCGGCCGCGGCACTGATAAAGCCATCAATCCCCGCCATCAAAAGCCCACGATCAAGAGAATCCACCAGCGCCGCAAAGGCCAGCTCCCCTTCGCCGCGAATGACACCATCAAGACATCCTAAGCTGATCAGCTCGGCACAGTCGCCGGCGGTTTCCGGACCACCGGCCAGCAGAAAGAGCCGGGGTTGGAGAGCCCGCAGGCGCCGCGCCAGCGCCAGGAGGGGTAGACGGCTCCACAGGGTCAGGGAAAAGGCGATAATGTCAGGTTGTTTGGCCAGCATTTGCTCGCTGACCAGATTGAGGTCGAGGGGCGGGTAGAGGTTGATGATCTCTGTTTGTTGTTGATGTTCGCTGGATAGGGCAGCGCTGATACAGGCGGCGGCCAGCGGCACAGCCTGGGCCGACGCGCGGACATGTTGGGTGACAATCAGGATGCGCATGAGCTTTGAACAATCTCGCGGATTAAGCGTTTAACGAGGTGGCTAATTTTTGAACCGGACCTTGATCCGGGGTTTCCCCTCCTGGATGTCGACGCTGAATTCCACCGGCTTGTCACCGTAACGACTGCGAATCTGCTCGCGCTGATTATCGAGAAAAGAAGCAATCTTTTCCGGGGTTGGCCCGTCTCCGGCAAGGCCGCAATTTTTGCGCGCCTGGAGCATCTGCTGGTGTAGTCGCTCCGCTTCACCAGGAGATATGGGTGCTTCGCCCGATTTCTGCACGGCAGCCGGTGGGCGTTGCCGCTTGCTGAGGTGGCGGTGGTACTTGCCTTCATCCATCAGGCGCAGAATGCGATCCCAGTACTGGCAGTAAGACATGAAACGCGAAGCGAGTCCATGATAGCGGAACTTCAGGTCGGTCCAGACAATGTGGCGGTTGGTAAAGTGACGAACCTTGCGGGCCAGAACTTTGCGGTCGGCGACCGGCTCACGCCGCTCAATGCCGGCAAAGTACTGCTCGTAACGGATTTCCAGCTCCTTTAACAGCTGCTGCATCGCGTCGAGTTCATCAGCTATTGTGCGGCGATCATCCATGGTGCTTGCCCTCCATAGGGGTTGACTATACGTCAGCATCAAACAATTGTAAATAATGCGCAAATCTTTCTGATGCAGCCAGTGGGATGGTGCTTGACTTGTGGTAAACCCTTTCGAGATAATCCCATGTTTGTAAAAAATACCTGTCAGGGGGTTGAAAAAAGCCACTTTTTAACTTCCTGCTATCCCAACAAGGGGGTCTCTATGAGTAGTGGACTAGCAGCAGTTATTCTCGCCGCCGGCAAAGGCACGCGGATGCGTTCGACAAAACCGAAGGTGTTGCATCCCCTATGTGGGCGGCCGATGCTTTATTATCCGCTGGAGTCAGCGCGTCAGGCGGGCTTTTCTCAGCTCAAGGTGGTGATTGGTCATGGCGCTGACCAGGTCAAAGAAGCGTTTTCTGATCAACCGATCGCCTGGGTTGAACAGACCAGCCAGCTCGGCACCGGTCACGCCCTGTTGTGTGCCGTCGATGCGTTGCGTGGGTATTCCGGGCCGCTGTTATTACTGTGTGGCGATGTCCCTTTGCTGAAACCCGAGACGGTGCAGAGGCTCTACGAGTATCATCGTCAGGAGGAGGCCGCCGTGACGGTACTCAGCGCGCGCATGGCTGATCCATATGGTTACGGCCGAATCATCCGTGACGGCGAACAGATCCTGGGCATCATTGAAGAAAGGGATGCCGATGAGGATCAGCGTCTGGTGACAGAAATCAACTCCGGTACCTATCTGTTCGATGCCGCTTTTGTTGTTTCCGCCCTGGAGGGGCTGACCAAGAACAATGCCCAGGGGGAATATTATCTGACCGACGTGGTGGCCGCAGCGACGGCTGCCGGCAAAACCACCCGCGCCCTGTGTGTTGACGATGCGACCGAGGTGATGGGGATCAATGATCGCCGGCAGTTGGCCGAGGCTGAGGTGCTGATGCGCTGGAAAATCAACTCTGACCTCTTGTATGCCGGGGTGACGATGATCGATCCGACCACTGTCTATATCGATGATGGCGTTGAGCTCGGTACTGATACCCTGCTTCATCCTAACGTCCATCTTCATGGGAAAACCTCTATCGGGCGCAACTGTATTGTCGAGACCGGCGTGGTTGTCACCGATTCACAGATCGCCGCCGGTAGCCATCTTAAAGCCGGTTCGGTCATTGAAGGGTCGGATGTCGGCCCTGACTGCGTTATCGGTCCCATGGCCCATCTGCGCCCCGGCACGCAACTGGCCGGCAACAACAAGATCGGCAACTATGTCGAAACCAAGAAGGCGGTTCTCGGCGCAGGCTCTCAGGCCAGTCACCTGACCTATATCGGTGATGCTGAAGTCGGCCGTAACGTCAATTTTGGCTGCGGCACCATTACCTGCAACTACGACGGCGTTAATAAACACAAAACCACCATCGAGGACGATGTCTTCATTGGTAGCGATACCCAGTTTGTCGCCCCGGTCCATATCGGCCGTAACAGTCTGATCGCTGCCGGTTCAACCATTACTAAGGATGTGCCGGCCGATGCTCTGGCGTTATCCCGCGTTGATCAGAAGAATATTGCCGGCTGGCGTCTGCGCAAGCAGAAAAAATCCTAAAAGCGAGGGGAATACCCATGTGTGGAATTGTTGGATATATCGGTTTACAGCAGGCTTCGCCGATCATTTTAGATGGATTGCGGCGGCTCGAATACCGCGGTTATGATTCAGCCGGCATCTGTACCCTCGAAGAGGGCGTGGCCCATATTCGCCGCGCCCAGGGCAAGCTGATTAATCTTGAGAATATTCTCCATGAAAATTCAGCCCGCGGAACCCGCGGCATCGGCCATACCCGCTGGGCCACCCACGGGCGACCTTCAGAGATCAACGCCCATCCCCATCGCGCCGGTAGTATCGTTCTGGTGCATAACGGCATTATCGAAAACTACATGAGCTTAAAAGGCCGCCTGCAGGAGCTTGGGCATCAGTTCAGCTCGGAAACCGATACGGAGATCATCGCCCATCTGGTTGAGGAACATTATCGCGCCAGTGGTGATTTTGAGCAGGCGGTGCGTCAGGCTCTGGCTGAGGTCAAGGGGGCCTATGCGGTGGCAATCATCTGTGTTGACGAACCGGACAAGCTGATCGCCGCCAAGCTCGGCTCCCCGCTGGTGGTCGGTCAGGGCAAGGGAGAATATTTTGTTGCCTCTGATATTCCGGCGATGCTCTCCCATACCCGCGAGATGATTTTTCTTGAAGATGGCGAAATGGTTGTCTTCACCCCGCTGGCCATGCGTTTTACCGATCTTGCCGGAAATCTGCTGACGAAACAAAGCAAAACTATCACCTGGAGCCCGACCATGGCGGAAAAAGGGGGCTACCGTCATTTCATGCTCAAGGAAATTTATGAGCAACCGCGGGCGCTGGCCGATACCATCGCCGGACGGGCCCTGGTCGAAGAAGGGGATATTTACCTGGAGGATCTCGGGCTCGATGAAGCGCAGTTGGCGGGGCTGGAAAAGATTTTCATCATTGCCTGCGGCACCTCCTGGCATGCCGGACTGGTGGGGAAATTCTATATCGAAAAGATTGCCCGGGTGCCGGTGGAAATCGATATCGCCAGCGAGTTCCGCTATCGTGACCCGATCATCCCGGCCAACAGTCTGACCATCCTTATCAGCCAGAGCGGTGAAACCGCCGATACCCTGGCGGCTCTGCGTGAAGCCCATGGTAAAGGGGGAAAAACCCTGTGTATCTGTAATGTTGTCGACTCTTCTATCGCCCGTGAGAGCGACGGCATCATCTACACCCACGCCGGTCCGGAAATCGGTGTTGCCTCAACCAAGGCCTTTACCACCCAGCTGGTGGCTTTGTATCTGCTGGCCTTAAAGCTCGGCAGGATCCGTCGGAGCTTAAGCGCTGCCGATTGTCAGGCGCGTCTGGCTGCTTTGCTGGAACTGCCACGCAAGCTCGAAGAAACCCTTGAACTTGATGCTGAGATCGAAGAGCTGGCGCGTGAGTTTGTAAATGCGCGTGATTTTCTTTATCTCGGGCGCGGCAATCTGTACCCCATCGCCCTTGAAGGAGCTCTCAAGCTCAAGGAGATCTCCTACATCCATGCTGAAGGCTACCCTGCCGGCGAGATGAAACACGGCCCGATTGCCCTGATTGATGAGGATCTGCCGGTTGTGGTGCTGGTGCCGCGTAATTCCACCTATGACAAGGTCGTCTCCAATATGGAGGAGGTCTGCGCCCGTGGTGGTCAGGTCATCGCTGTCGTCAGCGGTGATGAAGAAGAGCTGCTCGACAAAGTCGCCGCCCTGATTTCCGTCCCCGAAGTCGATGAAGACCTGTTGCCCATTATTACCTCAGTTCCCATACAACTGCTTGCCTATTATATTGCCGTGCTCAAGGGAACCGACGTCGATCAGCCCAGAAATCTGGCGAAATCCGTTACGGTGGAGTAAGAGGTCGTTTTGTCTTTACAATTTCCCAGCAAGATCCGCGCGGCCATTTTCTGGCTGCTCGAGCGTCTGAAGGTCAGCGACAGCACCTTTTTGATCATCCTCGCGGTGATCATCGGTATGCTCGGTGGCTTCGGTAATTATGTTTTTCGCATGACCATCGAGCTCGTCCACTGGTTGGTGGTGGAACAGACCTTTGATTTGTTTAATATTTCGACCGATGAGTGGTCATTGCAGCGGGTGCTGGTGATGTTCATGCCGGCGATTGGTGGGCTGCTGCTGATTCCTTTATGGGTTCTCTTTCCCAAAGATCTTAAAGGCGGGTTTTCCTCCTTTCTTGTCAAGGTCAACCTGCGCGGCGCCAAACTGCCTTTCCGCCCACTGTTTACCAAAGGGTTGGCATCGGCCATCACCTTAGGGACCGGGGGCAGTGCCGGACAGGAAGGCCCGATTGCGGTGATCGGTGGCACCATCGGCAGTCAGTTTGGCAAATCCTTTCGTATGAGCAACGACCGGATCAAGGTCCTGGTCGCCTGTGGCGCGGCGGCCGGGGTGGCAGCAACCTTCAATGCCCCGATTGCCGGGGTATTTTTTGCCACCGAGATTGTGTTGTTGTCGTCTTATGGCCTGTCCAGCTTTACCTCGATTGTTATTGCCAGCGGCATGGCAACGGTTGTCTCACGAGCACTGCTTGGCGATATTTCCGAGATTGTCGCTCCACCCTATGTTATGGGGAGTCTGTGGGAACTCGGCTTTTATGTGCTCCTCGGTGTTCTGATCGGTGGTCTGGCGGCCGGTTTTATTAGTCTGCATTATCGTATCAAGGATCGCATCGAGGCCATCAAGCTCCCCGCTTTGAGCAAGCCGTTTTTGGGTGGCCTGGCGGTTGGTGTTATCGGCATCGGACTGCCCCAGGTGTTCGGTAACGGCTACGAATTTATCAGCGAAGTCCTCATTGGTCATCATAGCTGGTACCTGCTCGGCCTGCTGGTCATTGCCAAGATGGTGGCCACCTCTATTACCCTGGGCTCGGGGATGCCCGGTGGTCTGTTTGCCCCTTGTCTGTTTTTAGGTGCGGTGTTTGGCGGTGCTTACGGACATCTGCTTGAGATCCTCTTTCCCGGCAGCTACATGTCTCCCGGTGCCTACGCCCTGGTCGGCATGGGGGCCTTTCTGGCGGCAGCCACCCACGCACCGATGACGGCGATCTTTATGCTGTTCGAAATTACCGACAGCTACGAGGTTATCATCCCGATTATGCTGACCTGCGTCATTGGCACCTCCATCGCTCGCCGCTTTCAGAAGGATAGTCTCGAAACCTTTGAACTCACGCGTGCCGGTATCGATCTGGAAGCCGGTAAAGAGCGCAATATCATGAAGGCTATTGAGGTTAGCGAGGTGATGCGCTACCCGGTTGAAACCATTTCCGAGCGGATGACTCTCGGGGATTTTGCCCATTTTGTTGAGCAGACCTCCCACAGTAATTTTCCGCTGGTGGATGATGCGGGTGAATTAACCGGGATCATTTCAGTGCAAGACTTTATGGGGGTGGTGTTTGAAAAGGAACTGATGGATCTGGTCGTGGTCAAGGAACTGGCAACCACCGATGTGATTACCGTCCACGCCGATGAAAGCCTTGATGATGCCATGCGCAAGATCGGCTATCGCAATATTGAACAGTTGCCGGTCGTTGACCGTAAAACCCATCGCAAGATCTACGGTATTATCTCCCGCCGTGACATGATTTCTGCCTACAACCGGGCGCTGATGAATAGCAGCCTCGGGGAAGAAAAAGCATGACCAGAGAATTACTGACCTCCCTCAACGAACCACAGCAGCAGGCGGTACTCTATGAGGGTGGAGCATTGTTATTGCTTGCCGGAGCCGGCTCAGGAAAGACCCGCGCCCTGACCCATCGCGTCGCCCATCTGATCCGTCAACGTGGGGTGCCACCGTGGCGGATTATGGCGGTGACCTTCACCAACAAGGCCGCAGCAGAGATGCGCGAGCGTCTTGAAGCACTCCTCGGGCAGGATAAACTGCCCTGGGTAGCGACCTTTCATGCCAGTTGTGTGCGGATTCTGCGCCAGGAGATCGAGCATTTAGGTTACACCCGAGATTTCACCATCTATGATGATCAGGATCAATTACGCCTGCTGCGCGAACTACTCAAGCAGCGCAAAATAGCGGAAAAGGACCTTAAGCCCCGCGCTCTGGCGACTTTTATCGACACTGCCAAAAATCGTGGTTTGACACCTCAGGCGTGCGCCCACCAGGGACTTGATGATCCCGGTTTGATCGAACTGTATCGCCTCTATCAGCAGCGCTTGAAACAGGGGAACGCCCTTGACTTTGGTGATTTGCTGCTCTTGACGGTGCAGCTGTTCGAAGAGGTTGCCGCTGTCCGCAGCCGCTGGCAGGAACGCTTTACCCATCTGCTCATTGATGAGTTTCAGGATACCAATCGGGTCCAGTACCGGTTGATGCAACTGTTGTGCGGGGCGCATACCCATCTGTGTGTGGTAGGTGATGACGATCAGTCGATCTATCGCTGGCGCGGTGCAGAGGTTTCGAACATTCTGGGTTTTGATCGGGATTACACCGACACCCGGGTTATCCGCCTGGAACAGAACTATCGCTCGACGCGGACAATTCTGGATGCCGCCACCGCAGTGGTGGAGAAGAACAGCGACCGCCGCGCCAAGAAACTCTGGACCGACAATCCGCCAGGAGAGGTCATCCATCTTGAGACCTCCGCCGATGATCTGGACGAAGCCGGTTTTATTGTTAACGAGATCAGCCGCCTGCAACGCCAGGGGGAGGCGCTACGCGATATAGCCGTCTTTTATCGCACCAACGCCCAGTCGCGGGTGCTTGAAGAAGCCCTGCGCGGCCAGCGGATCCCCTACGCCATGTTTGGCGGGGTAAAATTCTATGCCCGCCAGGAGATCAAGGATGCTCTGTGTTACCTGCGGACGCTGGTTAACCCGGCGGACGGCATGGCGGCGCGGCGGATCATTAATACTCCGGCCCGCGGGATCGGCACGGCCACGATTGAGCGGATTGCCCAGCTTGAAACTGAAGCCGGGGGTTTCATGGCGGCCTGTCGTCTGGTGCTGGAGCGCAAGCACCTCGGTGCCGCTGCGGCAAAACGGGTCAGGGGCTTTGTCGAATTGATGGCGGATTTTGGACAGCGCCTGGCGCGTTTGCCATTGCCACAGCTGATGGCGGAAATCCTGCATGATAGCGGCTATACCCCCATTCTCCAGGAAGAAGCGCAGCAGGCCATGACGAGCGATGGGCGCCAGGAGGCCAAGGGGCGGTTGGATAATCTGGAGCAGTTGCTGGCGGGGATGGAAGAGCACACTTCAAGAGGTGACAGCCTGCAGGATTATCTGGAACAGGTTGCCCTGATGACCGACCTTGACCAGCACGATCCATCTATCGAGCGGGTCACCTTGATGACCCTGCATTCGGCCAAAGGGCTTGAGTATCCTCTGGTTTTTATCACCGGTATGGAGGAGGGGTTGTTTCCCCACTCCCGTTCCGGCAGCGGTAGCGCCGATCTCGACGAAGAGCGCCGCCTTTGTTATGTCGGTATGACCCGCGCGATGCGTAAGCTTTATCTCTCTCATGCCCGGCGCCGGCGGGTCTACGGTACCTGGCAGTTCAATGCCCCGAGCCGTTTTCTTGCCGATATTCCGCCGGAGCTGCTGAGCGGTTACCGCGCGCCGTCAATATCTTCTCCAACTCGTACGGCGACGCCGGCGTCACAGTCCCCGGCGCACAATCTGGCCGGCCTCGCTGATCTGGTTGAAGCCGAAGAAATGGATCAGTCCGCACCAGCCCACACCCCGCCGCCGCCCGCACGACCAGCCCCCTCAGCTCCCTCAGCCCCATCAGCAGAGCATCCCACTGATACCGGAAGCTTGCGCTTGGGCGCGCGGGTGCGCCATCTTAAGTTCGGCTCCGGCGTGGTCCGCCGCCTCGAGGGCAGTGGCGATAAACAAAAAGTGACGGTTTATTTCAATTCGGTGGGGACCAAGAAGTTGTTGCTTAAATTTGCCGGCTTGATGCCGGGTTGACCAAAGAGGGTTGATGCTCGCAAGTCCTTCCCCATATACCTTGTTGCTGGTCGATGATAACCCGGTCAATCTGCAGCTGATTACCCAGGTTATCAACCTTGATCTGCCTGCGGTACGGGTCTTGACTGCCGACAATGCCGACGCAGGACTGACCCTGGCAGCGGAACATCCGGTTGACGGGGCCTTTATTGACGTGCAGATGCCGGGGATGGATGGCCTGGATATGTGTCGGCAATTGCGGCTGCATCCCCGGACCGCTCGCATTCCTCTGGTGTTGATGACGGCTCACATCGCTTCGCCACAACTGCGCGCAGAAGGGCTTGAGGTCGGTGCCCACGATTTCATTACCAAGCCGATCAGCAACGTCGAAATGCTGGCGCGAATCAAGGTCATGTTGCGGTTGTGTGAAACTCAACGCACCCAGGCAACCCGCACCGCGCAACTACAGCAGCAACTTGAGGGCCACTCGGCCCAGGTGCGCTGGCTCAGTGGTTTGTTGATCTCCGGTGAGGGTTCCCTGGCAGCCAGTGATGAACAGTGGCTGCATCAGCTGGCCGCTGGCCTGCCCTGCTTGGATACTCATGATGATCGCTGCTTTTATGAAAAGTTGCTGAGTGATTTCCCTCTGCCCTGGCGTCGCACTCTGCTTAAATTATCATTGTTGGACTGTATCCCCCTGGCACTGGCCGGAATCTTGAGTGAAATAACCGATATCACCGCCGGACTTGATTATCTGAAGCGTCATCAGTTGTCTCTGGTACAGGTTCAGGGCAAGGAAGATTGTCTGTTGTTTCATCCTCCGGTCAAAGAACTGCTGCGCAGCAGGGCTCAGCAGCAGCTCAGTGAGGCGGAGCGGATCGAGGTGTATCGGGTTGCTGCCGACTGGTACCGGGATCGGGAGCAGGTGCTGCCGTTGCTGGCCTGCCTGATCGCCGCCGGCCGCTATGCAGAGGTTTCGCAATTGCTCAATCAGCGCGGTCTTGAGTTGTTGTCTCTGGATCACGCCTGTACTTCAATTCAGGTGCTGGATCAGATTGCTGATGATCGGGTTGCCGAATGTGGTTGGCAGTCACTGTTGCGCGGCATCATGCGTCTGCATCATCTGGCGGAAGATGCTGCGCTCTGGCTGGAGCTGGCTTACCAACTGTTTACGAGCAAAAATGACGCCCGGGGGGTGGTCCTCGCCCAGTCCTGGCAGGTGCTGCAAGCCCTCTATATTGATGGCAATCAAAACGATTGGCCTGGGCGCTGTGGCGCTTTTGCCCAGCTGGCTGATCAGGTGATGCCGACCCTGGTGGTTGAGGAACAACTGACAGTGGCTTTTGCCCTTGGCTTGAGTCAGCTCTGTTTTGCCGGCGAGTTGGGATCAACTCAAGAACTCCTCGACCAAGCCCTTGCCCAGGCCCAGCAGTCCGGATCACATTCAGCCCTTACCCGCTTGCGGTTGTTACGGGTCCGCCTGGCTCTGCATCAGGGACGCCTCCTGGTTGCCCGCACCACTTTTGAGCAGATTTATAGTGCTCCGGCAGATCAATACAGTTTTTTCGAGCGACTGATAGTTCACCAGAGCGCTTTTGATCTACTCCTGGTCGATGGTACTTTATCGGGATGGGAACAACAACAGGCAAGCTTAAACCGTGATTGCCCACTACCGCTGCAACGCCGCGTCCTGGTCGATCCTCTTCATGGGTATTACGCTGCCGGCCTGCTGATTGCGCGCGATCAACATGAACTGGCTGCACAGTCCATTGACTCAGCCCTGAACTCAGCGCGCGGGGGAAACAGCGACCACCTGCGCAGTCTGCTGCTCCAACTGCGTGGCTGGATCACAGCACAGAGTCATCCCGGCGGCACGGCAAACGCTGATCTGGAAAAGGGGTTGGAGCTGCGCGCGCAAGCAGGTGGGCCGCTTTGGCGACTGGAAAATCTGTTAGTGGCGGGTGCTACCTGCGTTGCCCTTGATCAGCTGACCCGTGCCCACAGCTTGCTCAGCACAGCACTGGCAGGGTCACAGCAGCTATTTGAGGAGCGCTTACGGACCGGCCTGCATGCCTGGCTGGCCGTGGTGTGTCAGCGTCTGGGGCAGCTTGCGGAGGCAGAAGAGCACCGGCAGGCTTTTTATGCTCTGTTACAGCGGCAGCGACCCCTTTTTTTCTGGGGATTAAGCAGTGATCTGTTAAGGGAACTATTCTCTGTGCTTGCTAGCGCCAGAGAGCATGAACTGTTGCGGCCGTTGTTGGAAAAATATCTTCATCTGGATTTTGACGATCACCACCAGGCTCTGGGACGGATCGATATTATTACCCTGGGCGGTTTTTCTGTTCACAAGGGTCTGAAGCGTTTCGATCTCAACCAGGTTGGTCAGGCATCACGTCTGATCTTGGCACTGTTACTGATGGCACCACAACGCACCTTGAGTATCGAGGTGCTGATGGGCCAGTTGTGGCCTGACAGTTCACCGGTCAAGGCGCGTAACAATTTTGACGCGGCCCATTCACGCTTGCGCAAAGCTCTTGAAGAAGTTTTTGGTAAAGATGTTCGGTACCATTATCTGGTCCTGGAAAAAGGGATGTTGTCAGTTCAGCACGCCAGGTTCGACGCCCAGGTCTTTGCACAGCACATGGAAAGTGCGCGTTTTCATCTACAACGCGAGCAGTATTGGCAGGCAGAACAGCGGTTGTGGCGGATGGAACGGCTGTGGCAGGGTGAGTTTTTGAACGGCTATGATCTTGGTGATGAGCTGCCGCGTTTTCACAATCAGTACAATCAGCTTCGCCTTGAGCAACTGCAAGCCCTGGCTGATCTGTTGATACGCCGCCACGAAGATCAGCAGGCCGCCGGAATATTGCGTACCGGCCTGCTGCTTGATCCGACCGCTGATGTCCTGATTCGGCAACTGCTCGCTATTTATCGCCGTCAGGCAGACATGCGGACAGCAGCTCAGTTGCTCAAGGATTATCGCTCGGCACTGATCCGCGAAGGGTATACAATAGAAGAAATCGACGAGCTGGTTGAAGCCTTTGGAGCTCATTGGCTGAGCAACAGCGTAAATCACCATAGGGAGAGTGGAAACAATGAGTAACTGTGATAGTTGTCAGGATAGCAGTTGTTCGGTTAAACAGCCGGACAGCCCTCAGGATCAGCAACAGCAAATGCAAAAAGCGCTGGCGCTGCGTATGTGCACGGTAAAACAGAAAATTGTTGTTATGTCCGGTAAGGGCGGGGTAGGAAAAAGCACCACTGCAGTGAATTTGGCGCTGGCGTTGGCCAAGGCCGGAAAAAAAGTCGGATTGCTCGATATCGATCTGCATGGGCCGAGCCTGCCAACCATGTTCGGGGTGCGCGGCGAACGACCGGTTATGGATGAAGAGGGAATCCATCCTCTTGAGGTGCACGGGGTCAAGTTGATGTCGTTGGGGCTGTTGTTACCCAGCGATGGCAGCGCCACTATTATGCGCGGACCGATGAAGCATGGGGCCATTATGCAGTTACTGGCCGATGTCGTCTGGGGAGACCTTGACTTTCTGTTGCTTGACTGTCCGCCCGGAACCGGCGATGAGCCTTTGAGCGCGGTGCAGTTGCTGGGCGACAAGACCGCTGCGGTGGTGGTGACGACCCCTCAGGATGTTGCTCTGTCCGATGTGGAAAAATCCTTGAGCTTTTGCCGGGAGCTTAAGCTGCCGGTGGTGGGTCTGGTGGAAAATATGAGTGGTTTTATCTGTCCCCACTGCGGCGAATCCTCTCCCATTTTCAAGCAGGGAGGTGCGACCGGTCTGGCAGAAAAAACCGGCGTGCCCCTGCTCGGTCAGGTGCCCCTTGATCCTGAAGTGGTGGTCGCCGGTGATGCCGGTGAGCCGCACATCATCAGCCACCCTGATGCGCCAGGGAGTAAGGCTCTGGGTGAGGTGGCGATAGCGGTGATTAAATTCACTGCGGATGCCGCTTGATGTGGTCATAACCAGAGTGCTATCCTGCTGCGTTTACAAAGATGTCATGTGGGGTTGTGAATTGTAATGAGTAAACCAGCCAGAGAGGTTTTATGAAGATTACAGAAGAGGATGTCGCTTACGTTGCCGGCTTGGCCCGGCTGTCCCTGACCCCGGAGGAATTGAAAACCATGACCGGGCAGATGGACACGATGTTGGGTTATGTTGACAAACTTAATGAACTGGATACCGACGCGATCGTCCCGACCGCCCACGCCGTGCCCATGGCCAATGCCTTTCGTGACGACCAGGTAGTAGCATCGATCGGTACTACGGCAGCCCTGGCCAATGCGCCGCAGGGGGCCGATGATTGTTTTCAGGTTCCACGGGTGATTGAATAGACCGGCAGGTTTTAAGGAGAACAGAGATTTATGTCAGCATCGCAGTTAACCATCAGCAGCTTGGCCAAAGAGCTGCAAGAACAAAAAACCACGGCAGTGGCTATAACCCGGCAATGTATCGAGCGGATCAACAGTACCGATGAGCAGCTCAATGCTTTTGTCACCCGTTGTGACGATGCTGCCCTTAAGGATGCCGCGGCAGCGGATGCAAGGCTGAGCGCCGGAAGCGCCGAGATCCTGACCGGAATTCCCTTGGGATTGAAGGATATTTTCAGTACTCAAGAGCTGCGCACGACCTGTGGATCGAAGATTCTCGACAACTATGTACCGGTTTACGATGCCACCGTGGTGGAGCGTTTGCGTGCCCAGGGAGCAGTGTTGGTCGGCAAGCTTAATATGGATGAATTTGCCATGGGCAGTTCGAACGAGACCAGCGCTGCCGGTTTATGCCGTAACCCCTGGAACAGAAACCATGTGCCCGGTGGTTCCTCCGGCGGCAGTGCCGTTGCTGTTGCTGCCGGTCAAGTCGCTGCTGCTCTGGGGACCGATACCGGCGGTTCGATCCGCCAGCCCGCGGCTCATTGTGGGGTTGTGGGCCTGAAACCGACCTATGGGCGAGTATCGCGCTACGGCGTCATCGCCTTCGCTTCTTCCCTGGATCAGGTCGGACCTATTACCCGCAATGTTGAAGATTGTGCCCTGCTACTGGCAGCTATCGCCGGTTACGATCGCCGCGACTCCACGTCGGTCGATTGCCCGGTGCCCGACTATCAGGAGAATCTGCGTGAAGGCGTCGCCGGTAAAAAAATTGGTCTGCCGCGTGAATATTTTATCGAGGGGCTCGATCCTGAGGTGAAACGGGCGGTTGATGCCGCGATTGAGGTCTATCGCGGGTTGGGTGCCGAACTGGTGCCGGTCAGTCTGCCCCATACTGACTATTCGGTAGCCTGTTACTATCTGATTGCCACTGCCGAGGCCTCGAGTAATCTGGCCCGTTACGATGGCGTACGTTTCGGCGTGCGTCACAGTAGCGGTGGTGGCCTGGTGGATATGTACCAGCAGACCCGCAGTGCCGGTTTCGGTGCTGAAGTCAAGCGGCGCATCATGCTTGGCACCTATGCCCTTTCTTCGGGTTACTATGACGCTTACTATCTCAAGGCGCAGAAAGTTCGCACCCTGATTCGTCAGGATTTCAGCAAGGTTTTCGAGCAGGTTGATCTGTTGCTGACACCGGTGGCACCGACTGCGGCTTTTAAAGTCGGCGAAAAAATTGCGGATCCGTTGCAGATGTATCTGTGTGACCTGTTCAC
The DNA here is from genome assembly GCA_964565445.1 of uncultured Geobacteraceae bacterium. GTDB lineage: Bacteria > Desulfobacterota > Desulfuromonadia > Desulfuromonadales > Geopsychrobacteraceae > Pelovirga. The sequence goes on along the minus strand of CAZMFD010000030.1, from coordinate 1,668 downwards.
TATTCCTGCCAACCTCGCCGGCACTTGTGCCATGAGTGTCCCCTGTGGTTTTGATGCTGCCGGCCTGCCCATCGGCCTGCAGTTGATCGGCAAGCCTTTTGGCGAAGGGGAGATGTTGCAGGCGGCCTGGGCTTTTGAGCAGGCCACCGACTGGCATACCCGGCAGCCGACATTGTAAGCTGCTGCGCTGCGCTGATCTTAAGTATCAACCGCTAAACACAACAGGGGAACCTGATGAAAACTCGCTACGAAACCGTTATCGGTCTGGAAGTTCACGTCCAGTTGACCACCGCCACCAAGATCTTCTGTGGCTGTTCCACCGCTTTTGGCCAGTCGCCCAACAGCCAGACCTGCCCGGTCTGTCTCGGCTTGCCGGGGGCACTGCCGGTGCTGAATCAAGAGGTGGTTAATGCCGCTATCAAGACCGGCCTGGCGACCAACTGCCGGATTGCACCCTATTCCATCTTTGCCCGCAAAAATTATTTTTATCCAGACCTGCCCAAGGGCTATCAGATTTCCCAGTTTGAGCTGCCGATCTGCGAGCACGGCTGGCTTGATATCAGTGGTGAGGAGATCGATTCCAAGCGCGTTGGTCTTACCCGTATTCACATGGAAGAGGACGCCGGCAAGCTGCTTCATGGAGCCGGTGCCGGCTCGCTGGTTGATCTCAACCGCGCCTGTACGCCCTTGCTTGAGATCGTATCAGAGCCCGATATGCGCAGTGCTGCCGAGGCGATCGCCTACCTGAAACAGCTCCATCAACTGGTTGTTTATCTGGGGGTGTGTGACGGCAATATGGAGGAAGGCTCCTTCCGCTGTGATGCTAACGTCTCGGTCCGCCCGGTAGGTCAGGTCGAACTGGGTACCCGCGCTGAGTTGAAAAACCTCAACTCCTTTCGTTTTATCAAGCAGGCCATCGATTTTGAAGTGGAGCGCCAGATCGAGCTGATCGAAGAGGGGGGCAAGGTGATACAGGAAACGCGCCTGTTTGACCCCGATGCCGGGGTAACCCGCTCTATGCGCGGCAAGGAACACGCCCACGATTATCGCTATTTTCCCGACCCCGATTTGCTCCCGCTTAAGGTATCGCCAGCCTGGATAGCCGAGGTGCAGGCCGCCCTACCGGAACTGCCGGTGCAGAAACGTCAGCGTTACGAAGAGCAACTGGGGTTGCCGGCCTACGATGCCGCCGTGCTCTCATCCGAACGTCCGGTCGCCGAATATTTTGAGGCGCTGGTGGCGCAGCACAATCATCCGAAACTCTGCTCCAACTGGGTGATGGGGGAGGTGCTCGCTGCAGTCAAAGAACATGATGTCACTATTGCTACCTGTCCGGTAACGCCCGCGTTACTGGCCGGCATCCTCAAGCGGATTGAGGACAACACCATTTCCGGCAAAATCGCTAAAACGGTCTTCAGCGCTATCTGGCAAAGCGGCAAAAATGCCGACGCGGTAATCGCCGAAAAAGGACTGAAGCAGGTCAGTGATAGCGGCGCCCTGGATGCTATTATTGATGAGGTGATCGCCGCCAATCCGACCGAGGTGGAGGAGTATCGCGGTGGTAAGGAAAAGCTGATGGGCTTTTTTGTCGGTCAGGTGATGAAGGCAAGCAAGGGCAAGGCAAACCCGGGCTTGGTGAATCAATTGTTGAAAGAACGTTTGTCGGCT
>CAZMFD010000029.1:1516-35176 GCA_964565445.1 uncultured Geobacteraceae bacterium | reverse complement strand
GTCGCAACGAGCTGGCCTATGTCGGCTCGGTCATGGGGCGTGAGTTGATTTATAAACGCAGTGTCAAACAGGTTCGCTTAGATCTTAAACAACAAGGAAGGTAGTGTCCCCTTGTTCATTTTTTGCTATTTGCTGTTAATGTTGTTTGTTGCTGGTATGATCAGGGGGTTTTAAATTCAGGCACCCGAAAACGATATGATAGAGAGCGAGCATATGACCCTGACTGTCAAACTCTATGGGGTATTCCGTATTGGCCGCTTCAAGGAAAAACAGCTTGAGTTTGCTGACGGGGTTTGTATAGATGAGGTGGTGGAGCACTTGCAGTTGAACCGTCAGTTGTTGGGTATTATTCTGATCAATGACAAGCACGCCAATATCACTAGCACGCTGGCCGACGGTGATACCCTGGCATTATTGCCGATCCTTGAGGGCGGTTAGTTTTTTTGAATTGTATTAAAGAGGAGGAAAAGCCGCATGCAGATTCTTACCACTGACCCCGTTAAAGAGCCGTCCAGAATACTCTACAGTCGTTGTGTCCTGGATCTACAAAGCGGTGAGCAGACATTTAACGACGTGCCCTGTAGCAACCTTGAGGATGTCCTGGGTGGCTTCGGGCGCTCTTTTCAACAGTTGGCAAAACGTCCGCTGGGAGAAGCCTACTGTGATGAAAATCCCCTGATTATCAATACCGGATTGCTGACCGGCAGCACCGCCATGACCGGGATGCGCACCTATTTTTCCGCTTACAGTCCATTGAAGCAATCACTTAAAGGATTGCCGGCGGCGATCTGGTCGGCAGGCAGTGGCAAATTCGGAGCCAAGTTCAAATGGACCGGCCTGGATGAGCTGATCCTTGAGAATCGTTCAGACAAGCCTGTCTACCTGGTGATTCGACCCACGGAACGGGGGCCGCAGATCGACGTGAAGCCGGCGGAGCATCTGTGCGGGCTGACCACTCATGAAAAAATCATGGAGCTGCAGCAGCATTATGAAAATGCTCATTTCGCCGCCATCGGCCCGGCTGGTGAGAATTGGCACCAGGTGCTTATGGGTTCGATTGCCCTGTCGACAGAAAACCAGTTGCGCAGTGGCGAAGATAAACAGCGCTTTGCCGGACGTGGGGGCATGGGTAGCATGATGGGATACAAGAACGTGCTGGCGCTGGTGGCTCAGGCCCCTGATCAGAAAAAGCCCCTGTCTGAGGCGGTAAAAAAGGTCAACACCAACGTCGTTAAGGGTGGTGGTGCTGCTCGACTGCAACCGATCAAGCGTGGTGGTGGTGGCGGCACCTGGGCCGCCTATGATGTGTTGCAGCCCTTTCATGCGGTACCGGTCAACAATTTTCGCCCCCAGGGCAACGATCTGCCGGAACGAATGCTGCGCGAGAATGTCGACAAAGACTATGATCTGGAATCCTCCGCCTGCTGGCGTTGCGGTATCACCTGTCATAATTATGTCTATGAAAAAAAGCCAGACGGCTCGCGCGGTGAGTTCCTCTCCAAGTTTGACTATGAACCCCTCAACCTGCTCAGCACCAACATCGGCATTCACGATCCCGGCCAGGGTGCGCGACTGATTCAGGCCTGTGACCTGATGGGGATGGATGCCATCAGTTTGGGAGTGACCCTGTCGTATCTGTTGGCGTGGAATGAGCGCCATCCCGACAAGCCTCTATTTGACGGTGTCGGTTTCGGCGATTATGAAAAGATTCGTGAACTGATTTTAGCGACCGGCAAAGGGAGCTGCCCCGACATCGGCAGCGGTTCCATGCGCTTGTCGCAGAAAACCGGAGAAACCGACTACGCCTATCATGTCAAGGGGTTGGAAATTGCCGCCTATCAACCGGAAACCAACCCGGGATACATCTGGGCGATTGCCGGTGGACATATGACGATGGGCACCTACGGCATGCTGATCCGCGAGGGTAAAACCGATTTCGATTCCTGGGTCGATGCCATTACCCGTGACAAACTGCAGATCGTCGGTTTTGATATGATCGGTTTGTGCAAGTTTTTCGATATCACCAAGGGGATTGGGACGCAAATGGTGGTTGATTGTCTGAAGAGCGACTTTAACCTGGAGGTGACTGAAGAAGACCTGCGTGCAGCGGTGCACCGGGCTTTTATCCTGGGGTTGATTATGGAAAAGCAGCAGGGCTATACCGAGGCTGAATATGCCCTGCCGGCCGAGGTGGCTAAGATCCCCAACCCCCATATCAAGATCCCTGATATCAGTAATCTTGCTTATATTGAGCAGCTCAGCCAACGGGTCTGGGCTGAATTCAAGCCGGATATGGAAACTGTAGCAAAAGAGTTGGGGCTTAAGTAGGTAGTTTCTGTGATCTGAAGTTTGCCGGATCTATGATAGACTCTGTACTCATCATCTTGGTAATTGACCGGTGTCGGTCTGGCAGGGATTATTCTGCGACTCAACCATCCGAGGAGGAAAATCCAATGAACATGAAAGACATTAAAGAGATTGCTGTTGATCGCGGAGTGAAGTCAGGAAAGTTGAAAAAAGCCGAACTGGTCAGAGCCATTCAGAAGGCGGAGAATAACCCTGAATGCTTTTCCATCGGTGTCCTGAATCGGTGTGTTGAATACGACTGCCTGTGGCGCGGGGATTGTTGTTAAAATGCCCTTGTTAATAGTAAAACTCTCTCTTGTTGCTGTCCTCCTTGGTGCCCTGATCTCTCCCGGGTTGGCCTTTGAGCCGAAAAAGCCCGGACCGCGCGAGCGTTGCCCGGTCTGTGGGATGTTCGTTGCGCAGTATCCGGAATGGATTGCGACGATTGTTCTAGCAGACGGCCGGCAGATTTTTTTTGACGGAGCTAAGGACATGTTCCGTTATTATTTTGCCCTACCCGAGGGAAAGGTGGCGCGAAAAGATATTGATAGTATGTATGTAACGGAATATTACAGTGCCCGATATGCCCCGGTAGCGGAGGTGTTTTTTGTTTTGGGTACCGATGTATACGGGCCGATGGGGGCCGAATTGATTCCGGTTCGCGGCAGGCAACATGCAGAAACCTTTATGAAAGACTATAGTGGCAACCGGATTGTGACCTTTGATGAAGTAACAGCAGATATGTTGCCGCCGGATTATCGATGAAGCGCAGTGTTGTCTGCCTGACGTTTCTGTTGGCGGCAGCGGCGCTGCTGTCCAGTCTGCTGCTTTCAGCACATTTGCATGATCAGCGCTATCCGGAAAAATGGCAGGATAAACGTGATCTGGTTGCCGCTGTCGGCATCACTGACCTGTCGTTGAGCAGCGAGGCCCGCTATACCCGCCATGTCACCCAGGCCGACCTGTTTTCCGCTTTTCAGGATTTTCCGGCAGCATTTGAGCATTTCCCCACCGGTTCCATGATTCCGCCACGCCCGTTCGGTTACAGCGGGCGGGTGTCGTTTGAATCCAATCAGCAGGTGCGGCCGTGATCTTTAATTTCAAATTACTTGAATATAGTCTTTCGAGTTTATGGCGGCGCAAAGAAAAAAACATCGCCCTGATAATCGTTTACGCCCTGGTCATCGCGACTTTAGGGTCGGTATTGCTGCTCACCCATGCGCTGAAAATCGAAGCGGTCACAACCCTGACAGCGGCTCCGGAAATTGTCGTGCAACGAACACAAGGGGGGCGGCATGAGCTGATTCCCGTTACTTATGCTGAAACGATTGAGGGATTCCCAGGCGTCGGTAAGGTGATACCGCGGGTCTGGGGCTATTATTACGACTCCCTGGTCAAGGCCAACCTGACCCTGATCGGCATTGAGGGGTATCAGGAGCAGCTCGAATTGCTTGAGGGGCGTTTCCCGCAGTCGCCGGATGAGTGCGTTATCGGTTCCGGCGTAGCCGCTGCTTTTGGCCCGCAGATCGGCGACCTGCTGGTGCTGGAGGATAGCAGTAAGCGGCGTTCTGAATTTCGCGTCACAGGTGTCTTTCATGCTGCTTCAAATTTGCTCACCAATGATCTGGTGGTGTTACAGGAGGCGGCCCTGCGTGAATTTTTTGCCATGCCGGATGGCCTTGCTACCGATCTGACCGTGCAGGTGTATAACTCGCGTGAAATCAGTACCATCGCCAAAAAAATTGCCTATTTTCTCCCCGACAGCCGGCCGATTACCCGTGAGGAACTGCTTCACACCTACGATTCCCTGTTTAACTGGCGCAGTGGCATGATGCTGGCGGTATTTGCCTCAGCGTTGATGGCTTTTCTGATTCTCGCCTGGGACCGGGCCACCGGCATCAGTGCTGAGGAAAAACGGGAAATTGGTATTTTAAAAGCCCTCGGTTGGGAAACCTCTCACGTTCTCGGTGCAAAATTACGTGAAGCTCTGTTGATTTCCTTGACCGCTTTTATTGCCGGACTGTTGCTGGCCTGGCTGCACGTGTTTGTGCTCGGAGCCCCCTTGCTGGTGCCGCTGTTAAAAGGCTGGTCGGTGCTCTTTCCGACCTTTGATCTGCCCCGGGTGGTTGACCTCTACCAACTGACGGTGCTGGCCTGTGTGACCATTCTCCCCTATCTGGCCTGTACCCTGATCCCGGCCTGGAAAGCTGCCAGCAGTGATCCCGATGATGTGATGAGGGGCTGACAATGAATGCAGATATCCATAATGGTGGGCCGCTGATCCGTATCGACGAGGTCAGTAAAATCTATCATCATGATAAACCCGATGAAGTTCGGGCCCTGCAGAATATCTCTCTGGAGCTTTTTCCGGGGGAGGTGGTCGCCCTGACCGGACCGAGTGGCTCGGGCAAATCGACCCTGTTGTCCTTGATCGGTTGTATGGCGCGTCCGACGAGTGGCACTATCTACCTTCAGGAGCGCCGCATCAGTCGCCTGCCGGAGGCTTTTCTGGCACGGATCCGGCGCGAATCTTTCGGTTTTGTGTTTCAGCAGTACCATCTGCTGCGCGATGTTTCGGTTCTCGATAATCTGATGTTTCCGCTCTACCCGGCCGCGTTGCCCTTCATGGTCATGCGTGAGCGGGCGCTGGCGCTGCTGGAAAAATTTACCTTGTCAAATAAGCAGAAAACCAAAGTCCGTCAACTCTCCGGCGGAGAACAGCAGCGGGTAGCCCTGGCACGCGCGCTGATGGCTGATCCACCAATCATTATTGCCGACGAACCGACAGCTCATCTGGATGCCGAGTTGTCGTCAGAGCTTCTGGGCATTCTGACGGAGCTGCACGCAGAAGGGCGAACCATCATCATCGCCAGCCATGACCCGGTTGTGTATCGGTCACCGCTGATCAGCCGCAGGATTGCTCTGCGTCACGGCAAGCTGGTTGACGAGAATCAGGCAGCAGGGGCAGAGCAGTGATCCTCCATCCGGGTATTCTTGCTCTGTTATTAGGTTCAACCCTGATCCTGCTGATGCTGCTGGTAGCAGGCGGGGTGGCGTTGCGGATACTGCGTTACTGGAATGCCGACAGCGGTTCTGCGACCCAGTTGCAACTGGAACGGCAGACCTGGCTGGTATCGACCCTGCTGAAATACGCCTTTGGCTTTCAGATCATTACCCTGTTCCTCTTTCTTTTTACCCTCGAAGAAATCCATCCCCTGTTTGTCGGTGCCATGTGTGCGACCGGGTCCCTTAACGCTAATCTGGTCGGCTGGCTGGTACTGCTGGTCAAAATCGGATTGGTGTTTGCTGCCGCTTTTTGGCTGGCTATTAATTATCTTGATCAACGCACCGAGGATACGCCGCTGGTACGTTTTAAATATGTGACCTTGCTGCTGCTGATTCCCCTGGTAGCCCTGGATCTGTGGTTGCAGTGGGAATATTTCAGTGGTTTGCGCCCACAGATGATCACCTCCTGTTGCGGCTCCCTGTTTTCTGCCGAAGGCGAGGGCGTCATCAGTACTCTGGCCGGTTTGCCGGTCGAACAGGCGATCCCACTGTTTTTTGCCGTGGTTTTGTTGTACGCCATACTGCTGCTGGCGAGTCTGCGTTGGCGGGCGATGCTGCTGCGGAATCTGTTATTTGTGGTGTCGGTGTTGCTGTTTTTTGTATCCCTGGCGGCGCTGGTGTCGTTTCTTTCCCTGTATATCTACCAGATGCCCAGTCATCAGTGCCCCTTCGATATGCTCCAGGGGCACTATTACTACATTGGTTATCCCATCTATCTCGGGCTGTTTATGGCCACCCTTTTCGCCATGTTACCGGGACTCTGCCGCCCTCTGGCCACAACCCCCAGCCTTGAACGGGAGCTTAAACGCAGTGAACCAACCTGGTTGCGACTGGCGCTGTTCGGGCTGATCCTGTTCCTCGTAACCAGCTGCTGGCAGATGGTGTTCGGCCCGCTGATATTGCTGGGTTATTGAGAATTATTTTTTCAGATTAGCCAGGGCAGCAAAGGGGGAGTGGGACAGGGACGGTTTTGTCGCATTTGATCCCGTGTCCCCATCGCGATCCTCCTGAATGCTGCGGGTGTGCTCATGGTCATGGCAGTAAACGCAGAGCAGTTCCCAGTTGCTGCCATCCGGCGGATTGTTGTCGTGATTGTGATCCTTGTGGTGGACGGTGAGTTCACGAATTTTTTTCCCTTCCAGCTCGCGGGTACAGCGGGCACAGACATGGGGAAAAAGCTTCAGGGCCTGTTCGCGGTAACCCGACTGGCGCTGGCGATGGTCATCACGCAAGGCCTCCAGCCGCTTCTCCAGTTCCTCAGGGCTCAAGGATTTTTTCTGTTTGCTGCTCATCGGTCGCGCTTCTCCTGTCGGTAAAAACAATCAAGCCAATTGTTATGATCTGCATTCGTTTCATGATAGGTACTGCTGACCAATGCCACAAAACTGCTGAGTTCAGCGGCAATGCGCTGGATCAGGTGCTCACGAGCGTTAGCAATCAGTACGCGGTTATATCCCGAGTCCCCCAGTTCCTCGACCAGCTGCAGAGCAATAATACGACTGATGAGCTGACCAAAGGCATTGAGCCGGCGCTGCGACAGGGGCAAGGTCAGATCAATATTCAAGCGGTCCTTAAGATAATCTGCTGCCCGACTGGTCAATTCGAATGAGCTGATAAAGGCTAGCAGGTTGCTCTCTTTTCGGCGTTGCATCAGCTTCTGAATAGCTTCAGCGATCTGGATATAGAGGATATCGTTGGACCCTTCAAAAATCTGGAAAGGGCGGCTGTCAACCAGGGCGCGCCCGGCGATATGATCGAGACGGTAGCCTTTGGCGCCCACCAGTTGCAGCAGTGACTGGGCTGATTCCTGCATCATATCGGTGACAAATGTTTTAACCGCGTTGGCTTCGAGGCCAGCACCGGACAGGTCATTTGTTGTGGCGGCTTTTTTGCTGCTGTTCAGACACATGGCTGCGGCGATGGTGACGTTGGCTTGCAGGGCTGACAGCCGCTGCTGGACCTGGTCGTAGCTGGACAGATTTTTGCCGCCCACCTGGCGCTGTTGGCAATGGGCAACGGCTTCGTCTTCCAGGCGTTGCAAAAAGCCCAAAGCCATGCCGGGGAACTGCATGCGACTGCGGTGGAGCAGGTCGAGCATCATTTTGATGCCGGTGCTGTGGGGTTCAAGCTTCTGCAGTTTCGGTATCTTGACGTCAATGCGGTTACGCCCATAGGGGAGCAGGTAGATCCCGAGATTTTCAAAGTACTCCTCGACGATGATGGTCTGATGCTCCGCCGAGCTATCACAAATAAAGAAATCGACGTCACGTCCGAGTTGACCGGATTCATTTTTGCGGCGCGCGGTCAGCAACCAGTAATCCGCCCAGCCGGTCAGCCCCGCCCAATGTTTAAGACCCTGAAGGTGAAAATGATCGCCCTGCTGCTGGTAATGAGTCTGCATGTGCAGGGCGTCACTGCCGTAGTCAGGTTCGGTGATCATCAGTCCCCCCATCTTCTGCTGGTGAATAAAACCGTCAAAAATGGGTTGCTTGATTGCTTCCTGAGCGTATTTGGCGACCGGTTGCAGGAATAACGCCCAGTTGATGCCGAAACCCAGCGACAGGGGCAGGGATTCGTAACTTGCCGCCGACAGGAGCCTTAAGCCTTCGTGTATATGACCGCCACGGCCGCCATATTGTTGCGGGATAAAGGTCGACAGCGGTTGCGCCGCAAGAATATCGCGTAGGATAAACGGGGGGACGCCGCGTTTGACGCTGAGTTGATCGATGTCACTGCGGACATGCAGCAGGTGCTGCAAGCGTTCTTTAAAACTGGTCAGGAAGGTATTGAAGTCGGTTGCCGGTTGTTGTTCCGAGAAGGATGTCATGAGGACTCCGCTAAGCTGAATGAGCTTCTTGCTATTGATGAGTTTTTGATATTACATGAAAAAAGGGCTCCGACAAAGTAGTCAGAGCCCTTTTTATGGTTAGATGTAGTGATAGTTGAAGATCTTAAGGTTCAATTACAGAGTTGCAGCAACTTTCGACTGTGGTGGTTCTGAGACGATCATCTGTCTACCTCCCTCTGTTGAATGTGTGATTTTAATCTAACACACGCCCCTGTTGGCATTCAAGAGCAGCATGGATATTTTTTAGACGATTGCCTTCATTCCCTGCATTGCCGCCCGCAAGTGTTCGCCTACTTCTTCGATCAGATGGCTGCGGATGTCAGCATTGATGACCACCAGAATCTGGTTGTCGACGTAGTTGTCCTTGAGTTCCAGACCCTTGCCGATCACATCGGTGTCAACGCCGCCCATGAAATCCTTGAGCAATGGCACGCAGGCATGGGAGAAGAGATAGCAGCCGTACTCGGCGGTATCGGAAATAATCCGGTTCATCTCATAAAGCTTTTTACGGGCGATGGTATTGGCAATCAGCGGGGTTTCGTGCAGTGACTCGTAGTAGGCTGATTCCGGTTCAATGCCGGCTGAAACCATGACCTCAAAGGCAAGCTCAACCCCGGCCTTGACCATGGCGACCATCAGAATGCCCTTGTCGTAAAACTCCTGTTCAGAGATCTCGCCGGCGCCTTCGGTTTGTTCGAAGGCGGTTTTGCCGGTTTCTTCGCGCCAGGTCAGCAGCTTTTTATCATCGTTGGCCCAGTCTTCCATCATTGTCCGGGAGAATTCACCGGAAAGGACATCGTCCATGTGTTTTTCAAACAGGGGCTCCAGAATTTCTTTCAATTCTTCAGCCAGGGCAAAGGCCTTGAACTTTGCGGGATTGGAAAGCCTGTCCATCATCAGGGTGATGCCGCCATGCTTGAGAGATTCGGTGATAACCTCCCACCCTTTTTGAATCAGTTTAACCGCGTAGGGGGTGTCAATATCACCCGCGACCATCTTGTCGAAACAGAGCAGGGAACCTGCCTGGAGCATGCCGCAGAGGATGGTCTGCTCACCCATCAGATCGGATTTGACTTCAGCAATAAAAGAGGATTCAAGGACCCCGGCGCGATCACCACCCTGGGCGGAGCACAGAGCTTTGGCGATTTCCAGACCATCGCCGGTGGGATCGTTCTCGCCATGGACGGCAATCAGGGTCGGTACGCCGAAACCGCGCTTGTATTCTTCGCGTACTTCGCTCCCCGGACATTTGGGTGCAACCATGATAACGGTAAGGTCTTCACGGATTTTAGTTCCCTCTTCAACGATATTGAAGCCATGGGCATAGCTGAAGGTCGCCCCTTTTTTCATCAGAGGAACCACGGTGGTAACGACGTCGGTGTGCTGCTTGTCGGGCGCGAGGTTCATGACGATATCGGCAGTCGGCAGCATCTCTTCGTAAGAACCAACTTTAAAGCCGTTGTCGGTCGCGTTTTTCCAAGACTGGCGTTTCTGCTCAATGGCTTCCTTGCGCAAGGTGTAAGAGACATCCAGACCGCTGTCGCGCATGTTCAGTCCCTGATTAAGGCCCTGGGCGCCGCAGCCGACGATGACGATTTTTTGGTCCTTGGCAGCATTGCAGCCATTGGTAAATTCCTCGGCGTCCATGAAGCGGCAGGTGGCAAGCTCCTGAAGTTGACGACGAAACGGCAGTGAATTGAAGTAGTTTTGACCCATGTCTGTTCTCCTGGTACTGTTGGTTGACAAAAATTAACGAACTAATACAGTGATCTTTTATCAAGAGATCGCCGGAATGTAACTCTGACACAATCCGCCACTCTATAACAGATTGCTGTGTTGCGTAAATTGATTTATTGCTGTGACAAATCGAAGGTCGATAGATGGACAGAAAACTATTTCATCATCTCTTGCAGTTGTTCAACAATATGAAACTCCGGCGGGAACTCTCCCGTAGTTTTTTTCGAATAGATGAGGGTGTCATCAACAGAAATTTCAAAGACCCCGCCGCTGGAGGGAATCATTTCTACCTGCACCGGCAGTTTTGCTTCTATTTTGGCCGCCAGACTGGCGGCCCGTGGCCGATAGCCTCAGGAATTGCAATATTCAATGCTGATGTTCATGCTGTTCTCCTTGATGTTTTCGCAAAGAGTATCTTACTTAGATGGTTAAGCAAAAAGCGCCAAATGCTGTGTTCCCGCCATTATCCTTTATCCGAACAGGTTGCCGGTCGTGTCAAGTTGATTGTGGCGCGCATCCTCGGCCGCTTTGCGCAGCAGATCGGCGACCTGTTCCTTGCTGGTGGCAGAAACTTTTTTCAGTAAATCAAAGGGCAGAAAAGTGAAACCATAATCCCGCATGATGTCACTATTGATGACCAACCACAACTGTGCTGTCATTTCGGCATCAGCCAGGGCGCGATGGAACGTTGCTGCCGGATTCAGTTGTTTGTACTGCACCAGGGTCCCCAGTTTGTAATTGGTCGGGTCAGAGTAGATACGTCGTGCCAGTTGGAGGGTGCAGTTGAAGTTTGTCGGGCGTGGTTTGCCGAACAGGGACAGTTCCGCGTCGATAAATTTCTGGTCAAAAGCGGCATTATGGGCCACAAACGGATAGTTGCCGATAAAATCGACGAAATCGGTCATCACGTGACGACTTCCAGGTGCATCCCGAAGCATGCTGTTGGTGATTCCGGTCAGGGACTCAATCTCCCGCGTCACCAGAAAGTCCGGACGGATCAGCTGGTTAAAGCGCTCAATAATCTGGTCTCCGCGCATTTTGACTGCGCCAATTTCGATGACCCGGTCACCTTTTTCAGGTAGCATGCCGGTGGTTTCGACATCGACGACAATGACTGTTTCATATTGATGGGATGCTGGCATTGATCAATACCTCGTTGTGAAAAGGATCCGTTTCATTTTGCTGATTGTTGCTGAAACGCCGGGATCTTGTCAAACTCACGTGTGCCATTAACGTCGTTTTTTCTCTGATGATGGCAGGTTTTTATTTCGTTACTGGTTTCAACGGGTTATATAAGTATCAAAAAAAGGGCTGATATCATCATGGATTCACCTCGCCAGCGCGGGCGCAGACCGAAAAAATACAGTCAGGCAGCACGTCTGCACGACCTGATCCGCATTCTGGAAATGCGCTACGGGGCGACCGTGGTGGAACTGGTCGAAGAATGTCAGGTCACCCGGCGGACTATTTACCGTGACCTGCAGGCGCTAATGGATGCGGGCTATCCGTTGGTCAGTGAGCGCCAGGCAGATGGTCATGTGGCTTACCGCTTTGTTACTGGTTTCAGCAAAATCCCGCCATTGACCCTGTCTCTGGATGAACTGATGACCCTGTATCTGTGTCGAGGACAGCTGGAATTCCTCCGGGGTACCCCGTTTTCCGAAGATCTCGAGGCAATTTTTGCCCGCCTGCGATCCATATTGCCGCCCCGCAGCATCGCTCATCTGGAGCGCATTGCTGAGGCCTTTTCTCCGCGCTTTCAGGGTTATAAAGATTATTCGGCGCAGCGTCAGATTCTGGTTGATTTGCGTCAGGCGCTGCTTAAACAGCAATGTTGCCACATCGATTATCGACCGGCACAGCGTTCCAGCCACTCTTACCTGATTGACCCCTACACCCTGCTTTTTTACAATAACGCTCTGTATGTCGGCGCGTACGCCCATAACCGTCAAGATATCAGGCTGTTTGCTGTCGATCGTATTGAGGATGTTACTCTGGAAACACAGCGCTTCGAGGTGCCTGAAAATTATCACCCGGGACAGTTGACCGGCCACGCCTTTGGGCTGATTGACGATGGTCCCGGCTATGAGCTGGAATTGCACTTTGCTGCCCGGATTGCCCACTTGATTCGTGAGCGCATATGGCATCCACACCAGAAGATTGATGAACATCAGGATGGTTCGCTGACCTTGCGTTTTTTCGCCAGTGGCGATAAAGAGATCCTGGCGTGGCTCTACTCCTACGTACCTCATGTCCGCGTCATCAGGCCGGAATCCCTGCGGCGCCAGTTTGTCGAGGGGCTGAAAGCAGCGTTGGTAACGCAATTGAAGGATGAAGGAAGATCATGAGAAAAATTGTTCTCGCATCAACCAGTCCCTATCGGCAGCAACTGCTTAAACAACTGCAGATTCCTTTTGTGACCGCAACCCCCGATTTCACCGAGGTGATCGATCCCCATGTGGCCCCGGCTCTGTTGGTGCGTCATTTGGCCGCTGGTAAAGCTCAAAGTCTGGCCGATCAGTATCCTGATGCGGTGATTATTGGTTCTGATCAGCTATTTGTTGATCAGCGCGGCCGAACCCTGGGTAAAGCCGGTGACGAACACGGAGCTTTTAACCAGTTGCGGCAGATGGCTGGCAGAACTCACTGTTTTTATACCGGCCTGGCACTGCTGGATTGCCGCACGGCGACAATGCAGACAGACCATGCAACATTTTCTGTTACCTTGCGAGAACTCACTGACGAGCAGATTAAAGATTATCTTAAACGTGAACGCCCCTTTGACTGTGCCGGCTCTTTTAAGGTTGAAGGGTTGGGTATCGCGCTGATCGATAAGATGGCCGGGGAGGACTATAATGCTTTGATCGGTCTTCCTCTCATCAAGTTGGTGACCATGCTGGAACAGGTTGGAATTCATGTGTTGAAGAACTCCAGTAAATAGGATTGGAAATAGTTCATTTTTTTATTGATCTGTTTTTTTTTGTTTGATACTATCGAAACTCAAGTATGAACAGCAGCAAGCTGTCAACCGAAAGGGCAAAGCCAGAGCAATCTGGTGACGCAAAGCCACGGATCCCCCAACCAGGGACCGCCGGGTTACCGAAGCGGACGCGACGCTTTCCCGCCCTTTTTTATATAACGGCTGAGAGGCGCCCACTTCGGATGATTGGAGTGGGCGCTTTTTTCGTTCCTCCCACTCCTGTCAACAAGCTGATGACAGCAACAGACGACGCATGACAATTTGTTACTGCTATGTCGCTGGCTACTACTAATCCTGAAAGATTTTGTACAGTTTTTAGAGGTAAAATTTTCTAGTGCACGGCGTTTTCACGCATTCAACAAGCTCCATTGTGTCTGCAGATATTCGTCAATATGGCAGACAAAGGTCCGGAGGTTGCAAATGAAAAAGATGTTAAAACTGTTTATGTCAATTGTTCTGGTGATAGTTCTGACGATGGGAATCGGGTCAGTTGCCTGGGCCAAAACCGTCACTCTAGCCTGGGATCCAAGCCCCAGTACCGTAAGCGGTTATAAGGTTTATTATAAAGCGGGCTCTGACACCTTGTCGCAAACGGGGGAGGATGGGACCGTCGTCGTCGATGTTAGCAATGTGCTGACCTACAGCCTGCCAGATCTCAACGATGCCGTTGATTATTACTTTGCGGTTACGGCCTATGATGGCACTGGCCAGGAAAGTGATTTTTCCAACCACGTCCACAGTCCGGCCGCTGCGGTCAATCAGCCGCCGGTACTAGAACCGATTGGCAACCGTAATGTTCTGGAGGGAGCGCTGCTAAGTTTTGTTGTCAGCGCCGTTGATGCCGATAGTGATGAGCTTACCTTTTCAACCTCTGCCCTGCCTGACGGAGCGCAATTCAGCACTTCTACCCGGACTTTTTCCTGGACGCCAGGGATGAATCAGTCCGGCATTTACCCTGTCACATTTACCGTCAGTGATAATCTGGAAAGCGTCAGTAAAACCATCAATATTACCGTTGTTGATGTCAATCAGCCGCCGGTTCTTGCGTCCATCGGCACTCAAAGTGTTAATGAAGGAGAGGAGCTTGCCTTTACCATTCTGGCGACAGATGCTGACGGCGATCCCTTGACCTATGAAGCAACCAATCGGCCTACCGGCGCCACATTTAATCCTACGACACGCCAGTTTGTCTGGACCGCGGATTATAGTGGCTCGGACAATATCCGAGTCTTCTCAGTGACGTTCAGCGCCAGTGATGGATCTGCCGAAGACTCCGAACTGGTTACCATCAATGTCAACCCAGTCAACCGTCCCCCAGTACTGGAGGCGATTGGGGCCCAGGAGCTTGTGGACGGTGATAATTTTAATCTGATCATCAATGCGACGGATCCTGATGTTGCTCTTGGTCAACATCTTACCTACAGTGTCGATCAAGTTCCTTCAGGGGCGGTATTTGCTCCCTCCACGCGGTCTTTCAGTTGGCTGCCCGGCACATCACAGGTCGGTACCCACAACGTAACCTTTGTCGTCAGTGATGGAAGTTTAAAGGATAGTGAAGTGGTGCCCTTTACCGTTGTTCGTGCCAACGAACCACCGGTGCTTGTGTCCATTGGAGCGCAATCTGTCAACGAAAATGATTTGTTGCAATTCACTATAGCAGCGACCTCAGAAAGTGATAATTTTGATTTCAGCGCTGCCGGCTTGCCGGCGGGTGCATCTTTTGATGCTGCATCAAGAGCCTTCAGCTGGACCCCCAACTATGATCAGGCCGGAAGCTTTACGGTGAGTTTTACGGTGACCGATGGTACCGACTCCGATTCTGAGGCGGTCACCATCACGGTTCATAATTCCAATCGCCCACCGGCGATATCTGGTACACCGGGTACAACTGCCAGTGTTGACAAAACCTATCTGTTTGCCCCCACGGCAAGTGACCCCGATGGTGATGATCTGGATTATTCCATCAGTGGTCAGCCGTTCTGGGCGAGCTTCAATCCGCAGATCGGTGTATTAAGTGGCACGCCTGTTTCTGAGGATATCGGGGTCAGTTCAGATATTATTATCACTGTCAGTGATGGTTCACAGACCGCAGTATTACCGGCTTTTTCCATCGAGGTTGTGGCTGGGACGGATGAATCGGAGCCGAGCTATGTTGATGGCGAAATCGACTCGGATGGGGATGGTATTCCGGACAACCGTGATGGTTTTCCCCTTGACCCGAACCGTACTGAGTGGGTGATTGATGCCAGTGCCGGAACCGGTGGTTATATTGACCCGGCGGATGAGGTGTCTGTTCTTTACGGCGGCACCCAGCGCTTTGAGGTGATTCCGATGGCTGGCTATTACCTTAATGATCTGCGGGTTAATGGCGTGTCGGTGGCGTTGTTGGATCACTATGAGTTTATTGATGTTGTCGCCCATCATACCATTGAAGCGTTATTTTCAGAGATTCCTTCCGGTTTGAGTCAGGATCCCCTGGAAGCAGGGTTAAAAGGTATTGAGCGCGCTGACGGCGGGGACGACAGTAATAACCTGGTAGATGGTAAACCCAAGCTCGATCTTGATTACCGATTCCACGTCATGTTGCGCGACGAGGGTTCGCTGGATCAGTACCGGGTTTTTGCGGTGATCAACGGCTATCGTTATGCTCTGCAGCGTGACGCAGGAACGCTGCAGAGTGGCGCCCGTTTCAGTACGACTAGCAGGCTTGGTCCGGTGTCCTCTCATCGCTACTACTTTGTCGTAGAAGATGCAAGCGGCTCGCAGCTATGGCGCTATCCGGCTACTGGCGATTTGCCTGGTCCGGTTGTTGAGCTCCTGGCTGGGCACAATATGGTTGGACTGGTTGGTAATCTCAACCCTTATGGGTTGACCACAAACCAGACCCTTGGGGTCAGACAGGTTTATCGTTGGTCACCTTCAGAAAAAAAAGATGGCGGCTATGTCATGGTAGACAACGGAGCACCGATAGCATCGGGTGAAGGATATCAATTGCGCCGGGCGACCAGTACTACCTTGCCGGATTTAAGTGCTTACGGCGAAGTGAGTGCTGATGTCTATGAGTTCGAGGTTTTTGCCGGCTGGAACTTGATCGCTAATCCCTACGCAGGCCATGTGCTTCTGGAACAGGTGCGGGTTCGTTCCGGCGATGCTGTGCCGCTGGAATGGCTTGATGCGGCAACGCAAGGTATCGTCGTCGATAGCCTCCATGCTTATCTGGGTGATGACTGGGGTGGTAAGAACGAAATCACCACCGCAGCTGGTACCAATAAGGCGATTCTCGTACCGGGGATCGGCTACTGGATATACGTTAACCCTGTGAATCAGCCGGTTTCGCTGCTGATTCCCAAACCTTCACACTAACAGGAGTTGACGATGAAACGGACACTAAACCTTAGTTACTGGTTATTCACTTTTGCACTGATCTTGTTGTTGACCGCTTGTGAAGGGGGGGGCGGAGGAAGTGACACCAGTTCGGCAACCAGCACGCCGACTACAACCTCTGAACCTACCGCATCAACACTGAGTGGTACCGTGGCAGACGGCTATCTACAGGGGGCGCGGGTATTTCTTGATCGCAATGGTAATCGTGTTTATGACAGTGGTGAGCCGATGACGATGTCCGCTACTGGTGGCGCTTTTACCTTATCAATCAATCCCGGCGAGGAGCAGAGGTACCCGGTTGTCGTCGAGGTCATTGCTGGAGTGACGATCGACGAGGATGACGGACAGCCGGTGGCTAACAGCTATCTGCTGGAAGCACCCGCAGGACGCTGGCAATTTGTCTCGCCTTTGACGTCCCTGGTCAATCTGGAAATGCAGAAAAATCCAACCATGACGCTACTGGGGGCAGAGCGTAAAGTTAAGGAACAGCTCTTCGGAGTTATTGACGAAGTTTCCCT
This sequence comes from uncultured Geobacteraceae bacterium, assembly GCA_964565445.1. Lineage (GTDB taxonomy): Bacteria > Desulfobacterota > Desulfuromonadia > Desulfuromonadales > Geopsychrobacteraceae > Pelovirga. The sequence goes on along the minus strand of CAZMFD010000029.1, from coordinate 18,297 downwards.
GCTTGATGATTATATCGCCCTCAAATCAGATCCCCAAAAGAACCAAAAAGCTGAACGTAACCATAAGGCGGCGCAGGTGGTTGCTGCGTTGATGGGGAGGTTGCGAAGCGATATTTCAGCTAATCTTGGTGGGCAAATTACAGAAGATCAACAACAGCTGGTTGCCTATCTGGTCAGTGACGAGATTTTACGACGGGGCGATGAAATTGAGGAGGCGCTGAATCAGGATGGAGATTCTGAGCCGACAGCCACGGTTTTGAGTATCACATCTGTGGTTGAAAATCAGATAGATACTGAAGGCCTCAATCTCGAAAGACTCGAGTTGTACGCTCTGAAAATCGAGCAGCTTGAGCTGAACCCTGAAGCTTGGGATATGGAGCCACCAAGCATTCAGCAGCGAAATATTCTTCCCGGGGCGATCGTGTCCATAGATAAGTTGGTGACGGTGGTGTTTGATAAGGAGCTTGACCCACAAACCATCTCGGCAAACGCTGTTTCGCTGCATCGCTCTGATGGTTCCTACGCTTCGGGCGTTGTTGATTATGATGCCGAGTTAAAGCGTTTAAGATTTACGCCAAGCCAGATGTTGTTTGCGTACAGCGATTATAAAGTGGTTGTAAGTGGACAGCTGGCCGATCATTCCGGTAACCAGGTGGGAAAAGATCTGGAATGGCAGTTTTCAACCTCGTTCGGCTTGATGCCGCCGCCTCTGGCAGAGATCGGTGCGGAACTTTGAACCCTTGCGTTTAAACCGGCGGAGACTGGATCACTGTTTACTCTCCGCCGGTTTTATCCTGATCCATGATCAGTTTGCGCTTGATGCGGCGGGTGATAAACCAGACGCTGGCCAGAACCAGTGGAATACTCGCTGCCAGCAGCAGATTTTTGTTGAGTCCCCATTCTTCCAGCGGTAACCCTCCGAACACATAGCCCAACAGACCGACAGCATAGTAGCTGATGGCGGCAATGGATAGTCCTTCAACGGTTTCCTGCAGGCGAAACTGCAGTTTGCTGCGGCGATTCATGGCGGCCAGTTGCAGGCGGTTCTGTTCCTGCAGGGTCAGGTTGGCACGGGTACGCATCAGCACGCTGGCGCGTTCGATACGTTTCGACAGATCATCCATCCACTCTTTGACCGATTCACAGGTGCGTGACGCCGGATTCAGACGGCGGATAATGAATTCTCCCATGGAGAGATGACCCTCGATACGTTGCTCGCTAATCCCCTCCAGGCGATCCCTGACCAGCTGGTGGTAGGCCTTGGTCGCCGAAAAGCGCTGATTGGTTTCGGCGCGATAGGCTTCCAGCGTTGCTTCAATCCGGGTTAGTTTCTCGAGCAGTTCGCGTTCACTGCTGGTTGTTTCTGCGTCAGTGACAACGGTCAGGATGTCTCCCAGTTGCTTGTCCATATCAACGAGTAACGGAGCAATCCTTTTGGCCGGCGGCAAGGCCATTAACGCCAGCAGCCGATAGGTTTCCATGTCGGTCAGGCGGCGTACCAGTTGGCCGAGCTGGGTGTCATTAAGGTGATCATTTTTGACAATAAAACGGGAAAAGCCATCGCCGTGAAGTTTAAAGGCGGTATAGATGCGCGCACTGTCGCTATGGGCGCTGCTGATCATCAGTGGATGCCCTTCAAAATAGCGGGTCAGAGCCTTGTGCTCATAGCTTAGATGTTGTTGATCGACAATCAGATGAAAGGCGGCTATCATCTGCCCCGGCAGTTGCTTCAGCCAGTCAGCCGGCAACAGATCGATCGCCGTGTGAGAAAAAGGGCTGTCAGGGTCAGGCAACGCGCCTTGCATGATGGTTAATGAATAAAATTCGGCGTGGCGCTCCCAATGGATAATGAAGTTGCCGACATTTTCATGATAAGAAACCGAGCCGCTTTTGGGTTGATTGACATCGTAACGCCGGCATAGCTCACAGAGTAAATCAAAGGCCTGCTCCAATTCCTCCTGACGCTCACAACAGGCTGCCAGATGGGTCATCAGTTGTGGCGGTTCGAGAGTGTAAAAGGGGCGGATGTGCAGCTCGTTGTAAAGGGCTTCGCGCTGGGGATGAAAATGGTAATCGACTGTGGGGCAGGCGGGCATGGTTGTTTCCTTGGTTGGATGGCAGCGGCGCTTTGATGAAAATGATCAGCAGGATGAACTGGTTGTGTTAGCCCCGGGTCAGGAATAGGTTTGATTTTCCTGTTCCTGGACGCGGATAAAGGTCGTGCGTTTGGTCAGCTCACGCAGGGCCGAGGCCCCGACATAGGTGCAGGTGGAACGCACCCCGCCAAGGATGTCGCGGATTGTGTCAGCAACCGCACCGCGATAAGGAACTTCAACGGTTTTTCCTTCTGAGGCACGGTATTCCGCCACCCCGCCGATATATTTTTCCATGGCGGTCGTCGAGCTCATGCCGTAAAAGAGTTTGTACTGCTGTCCGTTTCGTTCTACCAGTTCGCCGCCGCTTTCATCGTGGCCGGCAAACATGCCACCGATCATAACAAAATCGGCACCACCACCAAAGGCTTTAGCGACATCCCCGGCGCTGATACAGCCGCCATCGGAAATAATCCGACCGCCGAGGCCGTGGGCAGCGTCAGCACATTCGATCACCGCTGAGAGTTGCGGGTACCCGACCCCGGTTTTAATCCGGGTGGTGCAGACTGATCCGGGGCCGATGCCGACCTTGACAATATCAGCGCCGGAGAGGATCAACTCTTCGACCATCTCTCCGGTGACAACATTACCGGCGGTGATGGTTTTATCAGGAAAGGAGTCGCGGCAGCGGCGGACAAACTCAACAAAGGACTCGGCATAGCCGTTGGCGACATCAATGCAAATGAATTTGAGTTGTGGGTATTGCTCCATAATCTGACGCAGCTGCTCCATGTCCTGGTCGGAGGTGCCGGTGCTGACCATGATATGCTCGACCACAGAGGCCGGCTGCTGGGCCAGAAAGTCTCCCCATTGTCCGGGCTGATAGTGCTTGTGGATAGCGGTGATCAGACCATGACGGGCAAGTTCAGCGGCCAGTTCAAAGGTGCCGACAGTGTCCATGTTGGCGGCAATAATCGGTGTGCCAACCCAACGGTGACGACTGTGGAGAAAAGTGAATTCACGTTCAAGGCTGACCTGGGCGCGACTTTTAATGGTCGAGCGTTTGGGGCGGATTAATACATCCTTGAAGCCGAGCTTGATATCTGTTTCGATGCGCATGATAATTTCCTCGTTGCCGGTTCCAGTAATAAACACTTTCGGCGATAGTATAGCAAGGATGTGCGGATGATGTCTGTTGTAATCTCCTTGATGAATGTGGCAGTCTAACAGCCTGCTCTTCTTAACCCCTAATTGTCTTTTTTCAGGAACAGTCATCCATGGAACATTCCAACTTTGTTCATCTGCATCTGCATAGCCAGTACAGCCTGCTTGACGGGGCGATCAAGCTTGATGAACTGGTTGCCAAAGCCAAAGAGTTTCGCATGCCGGCGGTGGCGGTGACCGATCATGGCAATATGTTTGGTGCTATTGAATTTTACAGCAAGGCGATGGCTGCCGGCATCAAACCGATCCTTGGCTGCGAGGTTTACGTGGCACCGGGGTCGCGTTTTCACAAAACTAACGCCCGTGGCTCGTCCGAGGCTTCCTACCATCTGGTGTTGTTATGCATGAATCTGACCGGCTACCGCAACATCTGTCGCTTGATTTCCGCCGCCTACCGCGAGGGCTTCTACTATAAACCCCGTATCGACTGGGATCTGCTCGCGCAACATAATCAGGGGCTGATCGCTATGTCCGCCTGCCTGGGCGGTGAGCTCCCGACCCTGATCAATCTGAATCAGACCTCAGAAGCCTTCGCCCGTGCCGGCCAGATGGCAGAAATTTTTGATGATGGACGACTTTATCTGGAATTACAGGAGAATTTTCTTCCTGAGCAGAAAAAAGCCAATGCCGGATTAATTTCCCTGGCTGATGAACTGAACCTGCCCCTGGTCGCCACTAATGACTGTCACTATCTGGCCCGTAAAGATGCCTTTGCCCATGAAGTATTGCTGTGTATTCAGACCGGCAAAACCATGGACGACCCGAATCGGATGCGTTTTCCCAATGAGGAGTTTTATCTTAAGTCCGCCGAGGAGATGACCAGCCTTTTCCCTGAGCATCCTGAAGCGCTTGCCAATACTATTCGCATTGCTGAACGCTGCAACCTGGATCTTGACTTTAATACTTATCATTTTCCCCAATACGAAAAGCCCGCTGAACAAACCCTTGACGAGGTTCTTGCAGAGCAGAGTCGGATTGGCCTGCAGGAACGGCTTCAAGAAATTCGCCAGGTGCGCCCGATCACCGATGAGATGGTGCGTACCTATGACGAGCGGTTGCAGGTGGAGCTTGACTGCATCAAGCAGATGGGTTTTCCCGGTTATTTTCTGATTGTCGCCGATTTTATTAACTGGGGTAAGGATAACGGTATCCCGGTTGGCCCGGGCCGGGGCTCGGCGGCGGGCAGTCTGGTGGCTTTTGCTATCCGGATCACCGATATCGATCCGATTCCTTATAACCTGCTGTTTGAGCGTTTTCTGAATCCCGAACGGATATCGATGCCGGATATCGATGTCGATTTCTGTATTTACGGGCGCGAGCGGGTGATCGACTATGTGCGTGAAAAATACGGCGCGGAGAATGTTGCCCAGATCATCACTTTTGGCACCATGCTCGCCAAAGGGGTGCTGCGTGACGTCGGACGGGCGCTGAATATCCCTTATGGTGAAGTTGACAAGATTGCCAAGATGGTGCCAACGGTGCTTGGGATTACCTTAAAGCAGGCGATTGAGCAGGAGCCTCAGTTAAAAACCCTGATTGCTAAGGACACCAAGATCAAGGAGCTGGTCAACATCGCCCTGGCGCTGGAAGGGTTGACACGTCATGCTTCCACCCACGCTGCCGGGGTAGTGGTGACTCCGCGGCCATTACCTGAATATCTGCCCCTCTATGTTGATCCCAAGTCCGGCGGACAGGTGACCCAGTATCCGATGAGCTATGTCGAAAAAATCGGTCTGGTCAAGTTTGACTTTCTCGGGCTGAAAACCCTCACCGTGTTGGAAAACGCGATAAGTCTGGTGCGCGCCGGCAAGGATGAGGCGTTTGATCTCAAGCTGATTCCCGATGATGATAAAAAAACCTTCGAACTGCTCTCCCACGGCGAAACCACCGGGGTTTTTCAGCTTGAATCAAGCGGGATGAAGGAATATCTGGTTAAGCTCAAACCCAGTTGTTTTGAAGATCTGATCGCCATGGTGGCGCTCTATCGTCCCGGGCCCCTGGGTTCGGGGATGGTTGACTCATTTATCAAGCGTAAACACGGTCTGGAAAAGTTTCAGTTTGATTTTTCCCAGCTTGAGCCGATCCTCAAAGATACCTACGGGGTTATCGTCTATCAGGAGCAGGTCATGCTGATTGCCCAGGTTCTCGGCAATTACAGCCTCGGCGCCGCGGATCTGCTGCGCCGAGCCATGGGCAAGAAAAAAGCTGACGAGATGGCCAAACAGAAGAAACAGTTTCTTGCCGGCGCCCTGGAAAACAAGCTTAATACCAAAAAGGCCGAAGCGGTGTTTGATCTGATGGAGAAGTTTGCTGCCTATGGCTTCAATAAATCCCATTCCGCCGCCTACGCCCTGATCGCCTATCAGACCGCCTATCTCAAGGCTCATTATCCGGTCGAATTCATGGCCGCCCTGCTCACTGAAGACATGGAGAACACGGATAAAGTTATCAAGAATATCAGTGAAGTCCGCAGTATGGGCGTTGCGATTCTGCCGCCTGACATTAATGCGTCGGCACGATCCTTCACCGTAGATCATGAAGCCATGCGCTTTGGTCTTGGCGCCGTCAAGGGGGTTGGTTCTGCCGCTCTTGATGCCATCTTTCATGTGCGCAAGGAAAAACCCTTCACCTCTCTGCAGGATTTCTGTGAACGCGTTGATCTGCGCAAGGTCAACAAAAAGGTGGTTGAAGCTCTGATCAAATGTGGTGCCTTTGATTCGCTGGGCGGTAAAAGGTCACAGTTCTTTTCTGCTTTTGAGGAATGCATGGATATCGGCCAGCGTCTGCAGCGTGAGCAGGAGTCGGGGCAGGATTCGCTGTTTGGCAGTAATGAAATTGTTTCTGTCGCCGGCAACGGTTACGGCCAACTGCCGCAGATCGAAGAATGGGATGAGAAAACCCTGCTGAGTCATGAGAAAGAAGCTTTGGGGTTCTACGTGACCGGTCACCCGCTGGCGCGTCACGCTGATGCTATCAAAAGTTTCGCCACCTGTGAAATCAGCGCCCTGACTGAACGGACTGATAAGGAGCAGGTACGCATTTGCGGAGTTGTTTCCGGGGTTAAGGAGTTGGTCACTAAAAAGGGTGACCGGATGGCCTTTGTCACCCTTGAGGATCTCACCGGGTCGCTTGAGCTAGTAGTTTTTCCTGAGGTTTATGCTGCTGGGATGGAGCTGATCAAGGGTGAAGAGCCGATCATCGTCAGCGGCGAACTTGATGTTGGAGAAGAGGCATGTAAGCTGCTCGTCAGTGATATTGCCCTGTTGCGCGAAGTGCGTAAAACCATGGCCAGGCGGGTCCGCATCCGCTTGACGACGCCGGGTCTGCAGGAAACCCAGTTGCGCCAGCTCAAAAGCATTGTCCAGCGTTATCGTGGCGACTGTGATGTGCTGTTGCAGATGGTCATCCCCAATCGCAGTGAAACCTTGATCAAGTTGCCCGCACAGTTGAAGATGGCGGCAGCGGAGGAAGCGATGGCGGAAGTGGAGACGTTGTTCGGTTACAGTGTCATGCATTTCGAATAATTGTGTGGTTTGGCCGCAGGCTTGTGCTTGACCTGGTTCGGTACCCGCTTTATTATCCTTATTTAAGTTTTCCGTCACTCTTTTGTCTGACCCAAAAGACCTATTAAGATCATCCACGGTGATTTAGCATCACCCGTTACAGGGAGATTTGCATGAGTCAGTATCTCGATTTTGAAAAGCCCATCGCCGAACTGCAGAATAAAATCAGTGAGTTGAGGGATTACTCGACTGACAATGTCGATTTTACCAGCGAAATCCAGAAGTTTGAAAAAAAGGCCGAACGCCTGAAAAAAGAGATCTATTCCAACCTGACCCGCTGGCAGCGCACCCAACTGGCGCGGCATGCAGAACGTCCCTATACGTTGGATTATATTGACCGGATTTTTACCGACTGGTTTGAAATCCATGGTGATCGCAACTACCGGGATGATCCGGCACTGATCTGTGGTTTTGCCCGCATTGATGGTCAGCCCTGCTGCGTTATCGGTCATCAGAAAGGCCGCAATACCAAGGAAAAGGTGCATCGCAATTTTGGCATGCCCAACCCTGAAGGCTACCGTAAGGCGCTGCGGGTGATGCAGTTGGCTGAGCAGTTTCGGCTGCCGATTTTCACCTTTGTCGATACCCCTGGGGCATTTCCCGGTATCGGTGCCGAGGAACGTGGTCAGGCGGAAGCGATTGCCAGAAACCTGCGTGAAATGGCGACCCTGACGGTGCCGGTAATTGTAACCGTAACCGGCGAAGGGGGCTCGGGTGGTGCGCTCGCGATTGCCGTGGGGAATCGTGTTTTGATGATGCAGTATTCAGTTTATGCGGTTATTTCTCCCGAAGGATGTGCTGCTATCCTCTGGAATGATGGCAGCAAAGGTCCGCAGGCCGCTGAGGCGCTGAAATTAACGGCGCAGGATGTCGACAGTTTAAAAACGGTGATTGATGACATTGTTCCGGAACCTTCCGGTGGTGCCCATCAGAACCCGGTTGAAGTCGCAGCTACCCTGAAGCAATATCTTTTGAAACATTTGCATGAACTCCTTGAATATTCACCGGAAGGGCTGGTGGAGCAACGCTATCAGCGTTTCCGGGCGATGACCGAGATCGAAGAAGATTGACTTTGAGTAGCGGTAACTTGATGGACTTTGCACGGCGTTTTGCTCTGCTTCTTATGTGCCTGGCCCTGGTTTTTCTGCTTGCTGCCTGTGGTGGTCGCACGGCTCCGGTTGTCAGGGTTATCGATACCCCGGAAGCGCGCGAATTACCGGGCTGGCAACGCCCTTATGAGGTGGATGGCATCCGTTATGTTCCGTTGCGTGATCACCAGGGGTATCGTGAACGTGGCATTGCCAGTTGGTATGGTAAGGAATTCCACGGCCTGAAAACCAGCAACGGTGAGATTTATGACATGTATGGTGTCAGCGCCGCGCACAAAACCCTCCCGATGGGAACGCTGGTCAAAGTGACCCATCTCGGCACGGGCCGGCAGATTGAGATCCGCATCAATGACCGTGGACCCTTTGCCCCCGGGCGGATTATTGATCTCTCCTATGGTGCTGCGCGTCAGTTGGGCACGGTCGATGCGGGGCTGGCTGAGGTCGAAGTTGTCGCTGTTGGTGGTTCTTATGTCCCTCCGTTGCGTACCCTGGCAGCGGTCAATAATAGTTACGCGATTCAGGTTGCTGCCTTTGGCGTGGCGGACAATGCCCACCAGTTGGCTGACCGGATGCGTGAGCGTTTTGGTCATGCCCAGGTGGCAACGGCACTGATCAACGGGCAGGCGGTCCATCGCGTGCGGGTGGGTGATTTTAACACCCTCGAAAGTGCCGAGCAGTTGACCAGCCAGCTTATCGCCGAAGGTTACAGTGGCAGTTTTGTCGTTGTGTTCGAGTAATTGTCCTTTGGGCTACAGCTGTTCAGTAAAGATAAGGGCTCCATGGCTTCCATGGGGCTTTTTTTGTCACTCAGGCAATTGCTCAGACTTTTGTAGTAGGATGTCAGTCAATAGTTTTCCTGATTAGCATTGATCTTCCGCCCACACCCTTCTCCTGGGGGAGAAGGTGGCTAAAAGCCGCATGAGGGGGCATTAAATGCTCAAAACCTCCCCCTCACCCTAGCCCTCTCCCCCGGGGAGATGGGATAGTTGGTATCATCGGAAGATTGGTTATAATCAGCATAGTTTTTAACTCAGGGAGTCAGCATGGAATTGCTTCATCGTCAACCGATGTTGGGTGTCATCGATAGCCTTTCAAGTCGATACCTGCAGGGGAAGGTTAAGGCTCTGCGTACCGCCATGATCAGTCTGCTGTCGGGAGGTCATCTACTGATCGAGGATATCCCGGGTCTGGGTAAAACCAGCCTGGCTTTGGGACTGGCCGCCGCCCTCGGGCTCGACTTCGGGCGCATTCAGTGCACTGGTGATCTGTTGCCGAGTGATATTACCGGGGTTTCCATTTTTAATCGTGAGGAGAACCGTTTTCATTTTGTTAAGGGGCCGATTTTCAATCATCTTCTCCTGGTTGACGAAATCAATCGCACCCTGCCGAAAACCCAGAGTGCCCTGCTTGAGGCGATGGAGGAACGGCGGGTGACCCTTGAAGGGATAACCTACCAGTTGCCGGAACCCTTTATGGTTATCGCGACCCAGAATCCTCTGGATCATGTCGGCACCTTCCCCTTGCCGGAATCCCAGCTCGACCGCTTTTTATTGACCACAGACATTGGTTATCCGCCACCGGCGCTGGAAAAACAGATTATCCGCCAAGGCAGTGTACGCGAGGATCTTGGCCGCATTGAGCCGCTCTTAAGTCGTGAGCAGATCATCGAAACGCGTGAGTTTGTCCGGGAAAAAATTACCCTGCATGAAAAGATTGCAGATTATATCCACGAACTTCTGCAGCGCAGCCGTGATCATGGGGCTTTTTTAAATGGGATTTCAACCCGTGGAGGCATCAGCCTGGCCGCCGCTGCCCGGGCCGAGGCATATCTGCAGGGGCGTTCCTTTGTGGTGCCGGAAGATGTTCAGGTGGTGGCTCTGGCGGTGGTCTCTCATCGCTTGGAACTGCGCCCCGAACAGGATCATCTGAATAAAAAAGAGGTGTTGCGATCGCTACTCAAGGACATACCGGTGCCCGTCGTTTAAGGCTGACCCGTGCCGGTGCTTTTTATATTGCCCTGACCCTGCTCTTCGGTTTTGCCGCGGTCAACACCGGCAACAATCTGCTCTATCTGCTGGTTTCAGCACTGCTTGGTTTTATGGCGGTTACCGGGCTTTGTGGTCACCGTAACCTGCATCGTCTTGAATTATGCCTGCTCCCTTCTGCTGATCTGTTTGCCGCAACGCCTGGAACCTTGAGGCTCCGCATCACTAATCGCCAACGCTATATTCCCGTGTATTTGTTTGAGATCCGCATTGCCGACCACAAGGTCGTGGTGCCGGCGATTGCCGCTTGTAGCAGTGAGGTGGTTGATATCGCCCTGACGATGCCCAAACGTGGCAAGCAGCAGGCCCCGATGATTCATGTCTCTTCCTGCTTTCCGGTCAATTTTTTTGTCCGTTCTTATCAATATTGCCCATCCCGGACCCTCCTGGTTTATCCGCGACCGCTGGCAAGCCCGTTGCCTGTGCATCAAGATTCTCGGCGTAGCGCAAGTGATCTTCAGATTGCCGTGCCCGGTGGTGATGGTGACCTGCGCAGTATTGAAGATTATCGCCCCGGTGATCCCCCCAGGGCGATCCACTGGAAGTTGTCGGCGCGCCATGACAATTTAAAAACCAAACAACTGAACCGCCAGGCGGCAGTGACCACAATGATTGACCTTCAGCAGTTCGATGGCCCCCTGGAAGAACGCCTGGGTCGCTGCACCTATCTGGTCAACCGGTGTTTTCATCAGCACTGTGCTGTCGGCCTTGTTCTTGGCGCCAAGCGTTTTTCTCCGGCAGTAGGACGTACTCAGCAGTTGCGCCTGCTCAAGGAGTTGGCCCTCTATGAGTAATCTCCAGCGATTATTGAACTGGCTTCTGTATGGTGCAGCGCTGCTGGCGATTCTACCGGTTTTGCCTTTTGTTGCGCTATGGGTGCAACTTTTTCTCGGTGCTGGTCTGATTGTCGGTTTATTGCGCTCTCGTATGGAATGGAGCCAGAGGTCCAGCCGTCTGGCAGTGCTGGTCACGAGTGGTGCTGTGGTCGTCAGTGGTCTGCAGTTGACTATGACCGAGGTAGCGCTGCCTCTGGTGCAGGTTTTGTGCATCCTGTTGGCGGCACGATTAGCGAGTGAAAAAACGCCGCGCAATATGCTCCAGTCTTTTGTCCTGGCGCTGACGCTACTGGCGGCTTCGTCGCTGCTGACTCTGGATATGATCTATCTGGCCTATCTGGCCCTGATGATTCTGATGTTGAGCGCCGGCCTGGTATTGTTGAGCTTTGTTGATGTTGATCCTGCCATCCGGTTATCTGCTCAGGCGTTTAAAGGGTTAACGTTTTTTCTGTTGGCAATTCCGCTGACAACGCTGGTGCTGATGGCCGCTTTTTTCTTTATTCTGCCTCGTACCCCGACCCCGTTGTGGAATATTGTCGGTCAGGAAAGAACTGCCGCTGCCGGCATGAGTGATCAGGTGCGCCCCGGGAGTTTTTCTGATCTGGCCAGCACCGGAAATATCGCTTTTCGTGCTGAAACTGCAGAACTGCCGGCGCAGCTGCTCTACTGGCGCGGCATAGTTCTTGATCAGATCGATGGTCAAATCTGGCGGCGCAGCAATCGTCACCCGGATGAACAGTTCAGAACAGAGGGAGGTGCCGGGCACGAACTGGTCATTTTTGCCGAACCGAAGTCGGATCCTTACCTGGTGACGCTTGATCGCAGTGAGCGTCTGCAGGGGGTATCTCATCGTCCTGAGTCCGATGGTGTTTTTGTTCGCCAGCGCCAGGATTACAAACGTACTAGCTATCGTGCCGTGGGATGGCCGCAGGGGGTTGCCAGCTTAAACGGCTCAGCTGATTTTTATCTTAATGTGCCGGCAACACTCTCCTCAAAAGTACGTCAGGCGGCAGCATTCATCAAAGCTGAAACTCTTGGTTTTGCCGAGCGGATAGCGGCACTTGAGAATTTTTTTCTGGAGCAGCGACTCAGCTATTCTGCCGAAGATCTGCCCCGAACAGAAAGTCCAGTGGCCACCTTTTTGTTTGATTCGCGGCGCGGCTACTGCGAACATTTTGCCTCGGCTTTTGCGGTGATGTTGCGCCTGATGGATGTGCCGACACGTCTGGTCGGTGGCTACCTGGGGGGTACCTATAATCGCTTCGGCAAGTTTTATCTGGTGACAGAGGATCGCGCCCATGTCTGGGTGGAGGCCTTAAATGATCAGGGGGAGTGGGTGCGGATCGATCCCAGCCGTCTTGCGGTGAATGCTGATCAAGCTTTTTCTGCTGCAGTGGCTGAGCGTAGCTACCTGCAAAGCGTTACTGACGCCCTTTTTCATTCATGGACCCGGCGCGTCCTTAACTATGATGTTCAGCAACAGTTCCAGTTGTTGCGTGAAAGTTCAGCCAGGCTCGCCCGCTTACGCCAACTCAATTTTTCCCGGTTGACTGGGGTGGTTATGTTCTTGTCACTTGCTTGTGCTGTTACCCTCGTATGGAGGCGGTACTGGGGGACAAAAGACAAGGGCTTGCTGCACTCGTATTTGCGCCAGGTTGCTCGTTGTGCCGGGCTAAAGCGTCTTCCTCCAGCGTTAGGGTTGTATCAGTTGGCCACCTTGAGTGGTCATCCCTTGTGTCAGGAGTTTGCTGAAAGTTATGGTCCTGTCCTTTATGGTGGTAAAGAACTTGATCCAGCCCAGCGCAAGCGATTAAGGGATATTGTCCATCAGCTTAAAAAAGAGCGATTTGTTATTGAGGTTGCATTGCCGCAGAGCCTTGGTGATAATGGGCGCTCTGAATAATCTTTTATAACAACACTGAAAGGATGTCACCATGCCCTACATAGAGGTCAACGTTACCAAGGGTGCGACCAATGAACAAAAAGCCCAACTCGTTGAGGGAATAACCGATTTGATGGTGAAGGTGATGAATAAAAATCCTTATTCAACCCACGTGGTTATCAAAGAGGTTGAAACGGAGAGTTGGGGGATTTCCGGGAGGTCGGTCAGGCGTCTGCGCGCCGAAGGCAATACCGTCAATATTTCCAAGGTCTGATGGCTGGAGGCTGTATGTCGAATCCTGGTGAATTTCTCCAGGCCTGCGCCGCCGGCAAGATCTGGGTTTATTGTGCCACGTGTCAGGATGCCAAAAATCTTAATCAGGTCGAACATATTGACTGTATAGCTAACGAATCCTACTGGGGGAGCGAGCCCTGGTGGCACGATACACGTGTCTTTGCTTGCCCAGACTGCAGCACGAAGCAGCAATCCCAGATCGAATATCATCCTTGATTGTTTCAAGAGCTAAAGAAACAACAGCCCGCTGCCAGCGGGTTTTTTTTGTTTTTTTTTCAAGCAGGGTACTGCGCTCACAGATTGTTGAAGTTCTGCTGATAGCAGCTAGACTGAAAATCATCATGATTTCTCTTTACATTCTGTAAATCATATATATAATAATCTGCATTAATCGTCTCAATTGAAGTGTTCATTTGCGAAAAAGGAGAGAAACAGGATGGCAAATTACGAATACGATATTATTACCATCGGCGTCGGTCCGGCCGGATTGGTGGTTTCGGCCATGGGTTCAGAGATGGGACTGAAGGTTTGTTCCATAGAGAAGGACAAGGTCGGCGGCGAATGTATGAACGTCGGCTGTATTCCCAGTAAAGCCTTGTTACGTATGGCAAAAACCCGCCATGCGGTAACCAAGTTTCCAGCTATGCAGATGGAAGAAATGCGTGAACCGGAGGTCAAGGATCCTTTTTCTCTGATTCAGGAACAGCTTAAAACTGTGGTCGCCAAGTACGATAAAAAGCTTGGCAAGGTTGATATGGTCAAGGGCGAAGCGCGTTTTGTTGATTCGCACACCGTCGCGGTTGACGGCCGGCAGATCAGCGCCAAGCGGATTTTCATCTGCACCGGTACGCGTCCGGCCAAGCCGCCGATTCCGGGGCTTGATACCATCGATAATCTGCTGACCAACGAAAACCTGTTTCACCTCGAGGCCATGCCCAAAAGTATGCTGATTATCGGTGGTGGTGCCATTGGTGCGGAGATGGCTCAGGCTTTTTCACGTATGGGCTGCCGGACAACGATCGTCCAGATGGATCCCCATCTGCTTCCTTTTACTGATCGCTTTGCCGGTGAATTGCTTGAGGAGTGTTTCAAAAAAGAGGGGATTAGTGTTTACAACAGCCGCATCATCAGTTCCGTGACTAAAAATGACGAAGGCAATGTTGTTCTGACCACTAAAGAAGGTGAAACCCTCGAAGCAGATCGTCTGCTACTTGCTGCCGGGCGGGCACCGGTGATTGATCAACTGGATCTCGAAAAAGCAGGGGTGCAATATACCCCCAAAGGGATACCGGTTAACGCCAACCTGCAGACCAATGTCCCCCATGTGTTTGCCGTGGGTGACTGCAACGGCAATTATCTCTTTTCCCACGCTGCCATGCACCAGGGGATGATTGCCTTGATGAATATTATGCGCCCCTGGCCGTTCAAAAAGGACTTCAAAAAGTATGTTGTGCCCTGGACGGTATTTACCGAACCACAGGTTTCGTCAGTCGGGATGCGCGAAGCCGATCTGGTTGCCGCCGGCATCAAATATGAGGTGATTGAAGCCAAACATGCTGACTATGGCGCGGCGATTGCCGAGCATGTCACCACCGGGTCGGTGCGGGTGTTGGCAAGTAAATATGGCAAGATCTATGGGGCTTCCGTGATCGGTGAAGGTTCTGCTGAGATGATCAACGAGTGGGCTCTAGCGATCCAGAAGAAAATCCGTCTGGTCGATATCATGTTGTTGCAGCATTCGTTCCCGAGCATGTCATTCATGAATAAAACGATCGGTGAAATGTGGATGATGGGAATGCTGAAGAATGAAACAATGAAGAAGATGATGACGAAGATGCTGGGTGGATAACCAGGTACTTTAAAAAAAAGTATCACTACCACACCCGATGGTGGGGCTGTTTGTCATCAATAGAACCCACTCATCTCATAGTCCCAGATAATGTAAGTTTGTCATTTCATAAAAAAATATAAGACGGCCCAACCTGGTGACACCAGGTTGGGCCGTTGAATGTCTGAACTATGATGATTTATCGAAACTGGGGTGTTAAACCTTGTTACTCTCCCTGTCTGGGGCGTTTTTTTGGGAATTAACGTTTGGTTGAGCAACTTGATAAGCCGAACAATGCATACAACGGACACCATCCTATCGCCGCAGTGACCAGAGGAATGATCCCGATTATCCCCCACCAACTTTTAAAATAGATGCCCACTGCAATTATTATTAAGCCAAGTAGTACCCGACTAATTCTATCGATTTTTCCTACGTTAAGTTTCATGATTGGTCTCCTTTTGTTATCAAAACTGAAAAATTGTCAATCCTGATTTATATCATAACAAAAGCAAAACACATTGCTTGCGACGCTAAGAATTGGGATTAAAGAAATGACTTTCTTATTCATCCCCGCGCATTGAAAAGGGGGTCTAAATGTGATCGAAGAAGTGATTCTTGCAAACCTTGCATTCCCGAAAAAACTCCCCTTGATCGTCAAGCGGGTTTTGGTCTTATTAAATTTGTGCTTTGTTTTCGGTTTTAGTAGCAATCGCAAATCAGAGCAGCCCCCCCTGTTCCTGACGACTCGTCTTGACTTATACTGGAGGTCATCCTCGTCTCATCGTGGAGGTTAAGCTCCATGGTCAATCTCTATAATTCGGCCACTGATAAATTTCGATCATTTTTGTTCAGGCTGGTCAAGGTGGAGCAGGAAGAGATCAGGCCGCTGTTATGGTCTTTCAGCTACTTTTTTGTCCTGCTTTGTTCGTACTATATTGTGCGTCCGTTACGGGATGAAATGGGCATCGCCGGAGGTGTCGAAAATCTGCAGTGGCTCTTCACCGGAACCTTCCTGGCCATGCTTGCAGCGGTTCCCCTGTTCGGCTGGATATCTTCTCGCTATCAGCGCCAAAAGTTCCTTCCTCTGGTTTATCTCTTTTTCATCGCTAATCTACTGATATTTTATCTGCTGTTTCATTCCGGACAGACCCATGTCTGGGTGGCTCGGGCCTTTTTTATCTGGACCAGCGTATTCAACCTGTTCATCGTTTCGGTTTTCTGGAGTTTCATGGCCGATCTGTTCACTGACGCCCAGGCCAAACGCCTGTTTGGCTTTGTTGCCGCCGGCGGTACTGCCGGAGCCCTTGCCGGTCCTGCTATCACCGCCTCTCTGGCCGTCCCTCTCGGTGCAAAAAACCTGTTGCTGATTTCTGTCGCAGGCTTGGTTTGGGCGATCCTTTGCATTTATCAATTGAGTGCCTGGAGTGAAAAGAAATCGGTTCCTGCGCCAACAGCAGCGAGTCCTGAGCGAAAATCAATTCATGAAAAAAATACCGTTCTGGGTGGCGGCGCGTTGGATGGACTGCGGATGATCATGACGTCGCCCTACCTGCTTGGTATCTGTTTATTGATTCTGCTCTACACGACCCTGTCCACCTTCCTCTACTTTCAACAGGCTGAGATTATTCGCGACAGCTTCAGTGACTCCGATCAGCGCACCAAGGTTTTTGCTGCGATGGATCTGGCGACCAACGCTCTGACCATCATTCTGCAGCTGTTTGTTACCAGCCGTATCGTCAAACGGTTCGGGTTAAGCTGGGGACTGGCACTGATCCCTCTCCTCCTTGGTCTGGGCTTTCTATTCCTGGCATTTATGCCCACGCTTGGGGTGCTTGTCTGCGTTCAGGTTGCGCGGCGGGCAGGAAACTATGCTTTAATGAAACCATCACGGGAAATGCTCTTTG
>CAZMFD010000029.1:0-1416 GCA_964565445.1 uncultured Geobacteraceae bacterium | reverse complement strand
GCGCGGCGGGCAGGAAACTATGCTTTAATGAAACCATCACGGGAAATGCTCTTTGTGGTTCTTGACAGGGAGCAAAAATACAAAGCAAAGAATATTATCGACACCGTAATTTATCGTTGCGGCGATGTTGTCAGTGCCTGGGCCTATGCCGGACTGCAGGCACTCGGCCTGGGACTCTCTGCAATTGCCCTGATTGCCGTTCCACTCTGTGGAGGGTGGGCATGGATCAGCTATCGACTCGGTAAGCAGCAGGTATCTCGGGCTGCAGCAAAGGAGATGACAGAATGAAACCAAATGAGCTTCAGTTATCCCGGCGGCAATTTGTTTCCACCGTCAGCGCTGCCATAGCCTCCTTACTCCTCACACCCTGGCCGCTTAAAGCCACTAACCCAGCCATGTTGCGTAAGACCATTCCCGGAACGGCGGAAAGCTTGCCGGTGATTGGGCTGGGCAGTTCACGAACCTTTAACGTCGATAGCGGTGCCCCGGTCATTGCAGATTTTGTGACATTGATACAGGAATTCTTTGCCCTGGGTGGGGAGCTCATTGATTCCTCTCCGATGTACGGCTCTGCCGAACAGATTATCGGCATTCTGTTGAACCAGGCCGATGTGCGAGATCGAGTATTTGCTGCGACCAAGGTCTGGACTGATGGAAAACAGGCCGGCATCCAACAAATGGAACGTTCAGCACAGCAATGGGGAATTGACCGTTTTGAGCTGATGCAGATCCATAACCTGCGCGACTGGCAGACCCACCTTAAAACCCTCAAAACCTGGAAGGCCGAAGGAAAAATTCGCTATCTGGGGATCACCACCTCACATGGGCGCAGTCATCGTGAGCTGGAAACCCTTCTGCGTCAGGAACCCTTTGATTTTGTCCAGCTCAGTTACAATATCGAGGATCGTTCTGTTGAGAATCGATTGCTGCCGCTGGCAGCCGATCGCGGCATCGCGGTATTGGTGAACCGCCCTTACCAGCGTGGATCGCTATTCCGCGCAGTCAAAGGTAAACCCTTGCCTGACTGGGCCGGCGAGTTTGATTGCCGTAGCTGGGGGCAGTTTTTCCTCAAATACATTGTCTCCCACCCGGCGGTGACCTGTGTCATCCCTGCAACGACCAAAATACACCACCTTCAGGACAATATGGGAGCGGGGCTAGGACGCCAACCGGACACGGCACTGCGCAAAAAGATGGAGACTTTTTTCGACGCAATAGTGTAGGCGCGTGAGCAGACAAGTCCCCCCGGAGCCGGCAACTGCCGGAGAAAAACAGAGGATGTGTTTGCGACGACAGCAAACAGGAGTGATCTGCCAATGCTGATTGATAATCATCCAAAATAAAATAGATTTCAGTGGACATGGATGGATACAAAAAAGCCCCCGACGGATCGGAGGCTTTTTGCTGTAAATGGTA
>CAZMFD010000028.1:0-38044 GCA_964565445.1 uncultured Geobacteraceae bacterium | reverse complement strand
AGTAAAGCCGAACGCCGCACCCTGATTGCCACAGTGCTGACCCTGTTAACCATGATTGCTGAGATCATCGGTGGCTGGTTGACCGGATCCATGGCACTATTAGCCGATGGTGTCCACATGGGTGGGCATACCGTTGCCCTGGGACTGGCGGCAGGGGCCTACTATCTGACCCGTCAACACGCTACCAACCGCCGCTTGAGCCTTGGCAGTGGTAAAATCGGCGATCTGGCGGCCTATACCAGCGCCCTGATGCTGGGGCTGTCGGTGATCTGGCTGGTGTATGAATCGATTCAGCGCCTGCTCAATCCAACCGTGCTGCATGCACGCGAAGCGCTGCTGGTAGCGGTTATCGGTCTGGTCATCAATCTGCTGTGTGCCTGGCTGCTGGCCGGCAGTCATGATCATCAGCATGATCATGGGCACGATCACAGCCATGGTCACAGTCACGCCCATCAGGATCATAATCTGCGGGCAGCGCTGGTTCATGTTATCGCTGATGCGGTCACCTCGGTCGCGGCCATCTTAGGGTTGATTGCCGCCTGGGCCTGGGGCTGGAACTGGCTTGATCCCCTCATCGCCCTGGTTGCCTCGGCGGTGATTCTGCGCTGGGCACTTGGGCTGCTGCGCCAGACGGGAGCGATTCTGCTGGATGCGGAAGCCCCCGAAGCCATGCGTGAACAGGTACGCGAACGACTGGAGTCGGTGCCCGACAGCCGGGTCGTGGATCTCCACTTGTGGTCAGTCGGTCAGAACAGCTGGATTCTGGTCGCAGGCGTGGTCTGTCACCGTGAAGCAACGCCGGAAGACTATAAAAACAATCTCGACGATATGCCCCAGATCCACCATCCGGTGATCGAAGTAACAATCTGCCGGGAATGTGATCCTGCACAAATACACACACAACAATCCGGCATTTCGCTATAGTACAGATCCCTCACAAGCGCTATGGTGATACTGGCCATTTTTGCGCTTCTCTGTAACGAGGTTTCTACCATTATGCCAACATCCGGATTCAATCAGCAGGGGAAATTTCTGCTGCCTGCTATCATTATTCTGCTGCTGCTCAGCGCGGCAGCAAGTGGTTGGCACTTTCTGATCAAGCAGAAAGACAAACCTGCCGAGCACACCTTTGCAACAGTCCAACGCGGCTCCATTGAAGACCTGGTCACTGCGACCGGGGTTCTGCAACCACGGGATTATGTCGATGTCGGCGCCCAGGTGTCCGGTCAGCTGCATCGGATTCACGTTGAAGTTGGCGATAAAGTGCAAAGAGGCGAGCTGCTGGCTGAGATCGACCCGACCCTGTTTATGGCCAAGGTTGATGCCAGCCGCGCCCAGTTGCGTTATCAGCGCGCGTTGCTCAATGATCGCCAGGCGCAACTAGAGTTGGCAAGAATTCAACACCAGCGCCAGCAGAATCTCCTCGCTGCTCAGGCAACCACTGAAGAAAACGCCCAGAACGCTGCAGCCGCCTATCAGTCTGCCAAAGCACAGATCGACATGCTGATGGCGCAGATCGAACAGAACGAGTCCAGCTTGCGTGCCGACGAAGCCAATTTGAGCTATGCGCAGATTTTCGCGCCGATGGACGGGACGGTGGTTGCTATCAGCGCCCGCCAGGGGCAGACGATCAATGCCAGCCAGCAGGCGCCGGTGTTGATGCAGATTGCCGACCTTGCGACCATGACAGTCAAAACCCGGGTCTCCGAAGCCGATATCCCACGATTAGAGGTGGGTATGGAAGCCTATTTTACCACCCTCGGTGGCCGCAACCAGCGCTGGCACGGCACCCTTTACCGGATTGAGCCAACCCCGACAGTAGAAAACAATGTGGTGCTTTACAGCGCTCTCTTTGACGTCGACAACAGCGATCGCAACCTGCTGCCACAAATGACTGCCCAGGTATTTTTTGTTATTGCCGCCGCCGAGGATACCCTGCTGTTGCCGACATCTGCGCTCATCACCCGGCCCTCACCTCAAGCGCCGACAACCGCTGAAGGCGCCCCGGCAACCGTGATGGTACTTGATCAGCGCGATCAACCTGTGGAGCGCCGGATCAGGGTCGGTGTCAGTAACCGCATTCAGATTGAGGTTCTGGAAGGGCTTAACGAAGGAGATCAGATCATCACCTCAATGGCAGGTGGCAGTGCTCAGCGCAACAACCAGACAGGCCCACCCATGGGCATGCGGATGCGCTGATGGCGGAACTGCCTCAACCCCTGATTGAACTGCGCAAGGTCACCAAAACCTACTACCGCGGCGAACTGGCGACCAAGGTGCTGCACGGGATTGATCTACAGATTTATCCTGGGGAGTTTATCGCCATCATGGGTGCCTCCGGCTCCGGCAAAACCACCCTGATGAACCTGCTTGGCTGTCTCGATCGACCCACCAGTGGTGACTATCTGTTCATGGGCGAAAATGTCGCATCCCTTGCCAATGACGAACTGGCGCGGCTGCGCCGTGAAGAATTCGGCTTTGTTTTTCAAAGCTATCATCTCATTGCCACCGCTACCGCCCTGGAAAACACCGAGGTTCCTTCAATTTATGCCGGCGTTCCCCATGCGCAACGGCGTGCCCGGGCAACCGAATTGCTGACCGCCCTGGGTCTGAAAGAACGCCTTAGCTACCGACCGACCCAGCTGTCAGGCGGGCAACAACAGCGGGTATCGATTGCCCGGGCACTGATGAATGGCGGGCGCATTATCCTCGCCGATGAACCGACCGGGGCGCTCGACAGCCACAGTGGCGCCGAAGTAATAAAGCTGCTGAGCGATCTGGCAAAGCAGGGGCACACAGTCATTCTGATTACCCATGAGCAGGAGGTTGCCAACCATGCCGACCGCATTATCGATATCCGCGATGGCCTGATCGTCGCTGCTACCCGCGTGACCCCAACTGCTGCAAAACCCCTTGAACTGGTACGACCAGCGATCGTTAATTCCTATCCGGCAGAATTGTTTGAAGCCACCCGTACCGCTGTACGTTCACTGCGCAGCAATATCTTCCGCACGATTCTGACCCTGCTCGGCATTGTCATTGGCGTCGCCTCAGTGATCACCATGCTCGCCCTTGGTGACGGTGCCAAACAAGCGGTGGTCGATCGCATCAGCGTCCTCGGCAGCAACCTGCTGATGGTCCGACCCGGGGCCCCCAACATGCGTGGATTCGGCGGCGTCGCAACCCTGGTGCCGGAGGACGCGGTGGCGGCCCGCGATATCCCCAATGTTCTGGCCGCCATCCCCGAGCAGAGCAGCTCGATCACCGTACGCGCCGGCGAATTTGATCACCGTACCAGCCTCAACAGCACCTCCAGCGATTTTGTTATTGCCCGTAACTGGGAGCTGGCCGCCGGCACCTTTTTTACTGAGGCGGATGAACGCAACTACGCCACCGTTGCGGTTCTCGGTCAGACTGTCGCCCGCGCTCTGTTCCCCAACAGTGAGCCGCTGGGCAAGTACCTGCTGATCAACAATATCCCTTTTCAGATCATCGGCACCATGGCCCCCATGGGCGCCGGCATGGGTGGTACTGACCAGGATGACGTGGTCTTTGTGCCCTATACCACCGGTAGCCTGCGCCTGACCGGGCAGCGCCATCTGCGTAACATTACCGTTGCCGTGGAAAATGTGGACCGAGTCGATGAAACCCAGGAACAAATAAAACAATTACTATTGCTACGCCATGGCGGTATCGAGGACTTCCAGATCCGCAACATGGCCTCAATCATTGACAGCATCACCGAAACCCAGAACACCCTGACCATCCTGCTTGGTTCTATTGCCGCCATCTCCCTGCTGGTTGGTGGTATCGGAGTCATGAATATCATGCTCGTCAGTGTCACCGAACGGACCAGGGAAATCGGCATCCGCATGGCCACCGGAGCGCGCATGCGTAACATTCAACAGCAGTTTCTGATTGAGGCCCTGGTCGTCACGGCGATGGGGGGGGTCATCGGCGTCATCGCCGGTCTCGGCACCGCAGCTGTAATTGCGGCCTTTGACACGCCGATTCAATATTCGCTAGCACCGGTCTTTCTGGCTTTTGGCTGCGCCTTTGTTACCGGCCTGGTGTTTGGTTATTTCCCCGCACGTAAAGCTGCCCGTCTCGACCCGGTAGTGGCGCTGGCGTCGGACTAGGTAATGTCCAAGATGAAAACGTTACGCATCCTTAGCATATTTATCCTGTCAGCACTCCTAACCGCTTGCGCTCTGCCGCTCAAGCAGCAGACGCCTGAGTTTACTCCTCCGGTGGCCTGGGATGAAGCAACGGCGCAGGCCACACTTCCCTTGGAAAAAGACTGGTGGCGGGGATTCAACGCTGCCGAACTGGAGCAACTGATCACTGAAACCCTCACCGGCAGCCCCGATATCCGCATCGCCACCGAGCGGGTTATGCAGGCTGAGATCGCCTTGCGCAACAGTCGATCTTCGCTGTTTCCCACGCTCAATCTCACCTCCTCAACCGCCACCGGCCGCACCCTGACCAGCGATGGGAGTTCAACGAGAACAGAAAGTTCGAGTGCCGGGCTGACCATCAATTACGAGATCGATATCTGGGGCAGCAATATTGCCGCCTGGCAAGGCCAGAAGGCCTCTTTCAGCGCCAGTCGTTACGATTATGAAGCCACGCGCCTGTCCCTGGTTGCCGGCGTTGCCAATGCCTATTGGCAGATCCTGGCGCTGCGCGATCGCCTGGCCATTGCCCGCCGGAATCTGGAAATCGCCGAACGATTATTCACCATCGTTGAAGCCCGCCACCGCTACGGAGCAGCTACCGCCCTCGATCTCAGTCGCCAGCGCACGACGGTGATGGTCCAGCGTGATGCCCTGCTGCCGCTGGAAATGCAGGAGCGCCAGAGTCTGCGCGCCCTGGCGCTGCTGGTCGGTAGGGTTCCACAGGGGTTTGACATAGCGGGAAACAGCCTGGATGAGGTGCTTGTCCCCGCGGTAAGCCCAGTCTTGCCGGGGGAACTGTTGCTGCGCCGCCCGGATATCGCCGTAGCTGAAGAACGGCTGGTCACAGCCAATGCCAATATTGCTGTCGCTCGTTCTGCCCTGTTGCCCCTCAATCTTGATCTGGGTCTGGCAAGTCTTCTGTCCAGTGGTGAGTTTGCCTTTTTAGGGCTGGGTAGTCCGGTGTATTCAGCTGACGCCCTCGTATCCCTGACCCGTGCCCTGTTTGATGGTGGCCGTCTGCGTGGTCAGGTCGCTATCCGTGAATCAGAGCGACGGGTGTTGGTTGAAAACTGGCGCAAGGCGGTATTGACCTCGCTGAAAGAGGTTGATGATGCCTTGGCGGTAGTCCGGCGCAGCCAGATCCAGGAGCAGACTCAGCGCGCCATACGCAACGAAACCGCTCATTCCCTGGAATTGTCAGAACTGCGCTATAAAGAGGGCAGTGACGGCCTGACCATCCTGCTCGATGCCCAGCGCAGCCTGTTTGCGGTGCAAGATCAGCTGATTCAGCAGAAACTCTCACGCCTGAGTGCCACCGTTGATCTATATAAAGCCTTGGGCGGTGGCTGGCAACTGGTACCCGATAACCCATAAACTATCGCATCTTGCTTGTCTTTTGACGCGTCAACCGCGTTATGACCGACGCTGATTAGCTATGGCTAGGCAACGTCGATCATGCCTTGTTGCCCCACCAAAATTCTGTGCAATCTTTGCGACATTTTATGAGTTACAGGGCACTAGAACACTGAATTCACTGTACTTCCCTCCCCTGTTTCTGCTACAGCAAGGAGTGTCCACCGACCGATTCATCCCCTATGAAGCAGAAAATATCATGCCCCAACGTCGCTACCTCGAACTTGTCCCCATTATCCTGACCTCCGTGCTGGCGCTGTCTGCCCTGTATGCACATCAACCGCTGCTCCCGGCCCTACAACTGGAGTTCGGGATCAGCCGCGAAGCAGCAGCGGCGCTGACCACCGTCACCTTCATTCCTCTGGCCCTGGCCCCCCTGGTCTATGGTTATCTGCTCGAGACGGTTTCTCCCATCCGTATTCTCAAACTGGCAGTACCGTTGCTCGCTCTTTCTGCCCTGTTCTTTGCCGTTGCCACCAGCTATCCCCAGCTGCTGGCCATCCGACTGTTTCAAGGATTGCTGATTCCGGCCCTGCTGACCTCACTGATGACCTGGCTGTCAGCCCGTTCCAGTGCCGAGAACCTGCAACGCACCATGGCGCTGTATATTGCTGCTACCATCTTTGGTGGCTTTGCTGGACGCGCAACGTCCGGGTTGATTGCCAACATCTTCGGCTGGCGCTTCAGTTTTGTTGCCCTGACCATAAGCCTTTTTATTGCCTTTGCCCTGTTGACCAGACTCAAACCGGCCAGTGGCACCAGATTTGTTCGACCACATCCGCAGACGATGCTGAAGGTTCTGCGTAAACCTGATTTTCTCCCCCTCTACCTGGGGGTATTCTGTCTCTTTCTGGTATTTTCAGCGGTCATGAACTTTATCCCCTTTCGTTTAACGGAACTCAGCGACAAAGCCGATTCCATGCGTATCGGCCTGATGTATTCCGGCTATATGATGGGAATCGTCACCTCTTTGGGCGCACCCTGGTTTATCCGTCACTTAGGCGGCGAAGTCCGTACTATCCGGGTTGGGTTATTGTTGTTGGCTGGCATTCTTGCTACCCTGGCCACCCCATGGGTCGGGGTCCTGTTTGCCGCCATGTTCCTTTTATGCGGGGCCATGTTTCTGGTTCACACAACCGCCTCGGGTCTGGCAAACCAGATGGCGGGCAGTCAGCATCGCGGATTGACCAATGGTCTCTACGTCGCCTTTTATTACGCCGGTGGCAGCATCGGTTCCTTTGCCCCGGGGATTATTTACCAGCACTTCGGCTGGAATGCATTTCTGTTGTTGCTGGCGCTGATCTGCCTCATCGGTTATGGTTGTTGTCGCCAGATTTCTCTTCCCGTAGTTACAACTTCCCGCCCTGGAGATCAGTGACCCATGTTGCTACCCGGTTATTACTACCAACTGACTGTTACCCGTGTGAGTGAGAATCTCATCTTTGTCGATGCCGCCGGAACGGAACTGTCATTGCCTCGGCACGAGCTCCCCGACAACCTGAAAAATGGTGATCAACTGACGGTGTTCCTCTATCTGGATCGCCACCACAACCTGTGTGCAACGAATAATAAACCAGCGGGTCAAGTCGGAGAATTTGCCCTGTTGACGGTAAAAAGCACCTCCCCCCAAGGGGCATTTCTCGACTGGGGCCTCGCCAAGGATCTCTTTGTTCCGCACTCGGAACAGCTCGAACCGATGCAGGTCGGCCGCCGCTATCTGGTGCGCATCTGCCACGATGACCAGCAGCGCCCGATTGCTACAGCGCGGCTGGAAAAATACCTGCGCGAAGAAAACTGTGATCTGCGCCAGGGGGACAGGGTCGATCTGATCGTCTGGTTGTTTACTGAGCTGGGCGCCAAAGTGATCGTCAATCATCTTTATACCGGGGTGATCTACACTGACGACCTGCTGCCCGGACTGAAACGCGGGGACAAACGCAGCGGTTACGTAGCTAAAATCCGTGACGACGGCAAGCTTGACATCAGTCTGCAGCCGGCAGGTAGTGCCGGAATCGATGCTGCGCGCGACATTTTACTTAACCAGTTGAAGCAACAGGAATTTCTTCCCCTGACCGACGCCAGCGCGCCCGAAATGATCCGCGGCCAGCTCGGAATCAGCAAGAAACTGTTCAAAAAAGCCGTCGGCGCGCTCTACAAAGAGGGTAAGATTGCCCTGACGCCTGAAGGCATTCGGCGGATCTGAAACCCTTACCCTATCCAGATGATCAGTTTACCTGCTTTTGTATATCTACAATCTCCCATTAAAAACGAGCTTTTATTCTTGACAACATCACTGAAGATTTTTATAGTCTCAATAATTCAATGACGGAGGTATAAAAGATGAAATTATCCACCAAAAGCCGCTATGGCGTCCGCGCCCTGTTTGACATGGCCTACCACGCCGGCTCCATGCCGGCCCAAATCAAGGATATTTCCCGGCGCCAGAATATTTCGCCGCGCTACCTGGAGCAAATATTTCAGGATTTGAAAAAAGGCGGTCTACTGAAAAGTCGGCGAGGCCCCCAGGGCGGTTACAGTCTGGCGAAATCGCCGGAAAAAATTACCGTGAAAGAAATCGTTCTTGCCGCAGAAGGTGAACTGCTACTGGTTAATTGTGTCAAAGGGCGGCGCAAGGATGGTGAGGCCGAACCCTGCTGTGAATTTGACAACCAGTGCCTGACCCAGCATATCTGGGCCGAAGGCAGCAAGATCCTTGGTGACTATTTTGAGTCCATCACCCTCAAGGACATGTGCGACCAGGGGCAGCAGATGGGTCTGGAAAAGGAACTTGACCACCGTTTTATGTACTTTATCTGATTCTGCCGATGTCCTTGACGAGCAAGTACCATAAGCTGCAACAGCACTTGACGGAACTCTCCCAGGTCGCCATCGCTTTCTCCGGGGGCGTCGATTCTACCCTGCTGCTTAAGGTTGCCGGTGACCTTCTTGGCCCGCAGCAGGTGCTGGCACTTACCGCTACTTCACCGATTTTTCCGCAGCACGAAACTGATTGGTGTCAGGACTTCACCCGTCAGTTGGGAGTCAGGCATATCCTCTTCCAGGGCGACGAACTAGAACTGGCTGAATTTGTAGAAAATGGCCCACTGCGCTGCTATCATTGCAAACAAAATCTCTATCAACATTTTCTTGCTATCACCAAAGAACAAGGGTTTACCGTTCTGCTCGATGGATCAAATCTGGACGATCTCAAGGATTATCGCCCCGGGCGCGAAGCGGTTACCCGGTTAGGCATTCACACCCCCCTGATTGATGCCGGCTTTGACAAAAACGACATCCGCGCCTTAAGCCGTCAGTTAGGATTGCCGACCTGGAACAAACCGGCCTTCGCCTGTCTGGCGACGCGTTTTCCCTATGGCACACCGATAACCCGTGAGAAACTCGAGCAGATTGGCAACTGTGAAAGCTGGCTTTTTCAGCAAGGGTTCTCCACTTATCGGGTGCGCGTCCATGACTCTCTTGCCCGTATAGAAATCCCCCCAGCCGAAATGGCACGCCTGCTTGAAACGGCCTTAAAGGACGAACTGATCCGTATCTGTAAAGCCAATGGCTTCACGTACGTTACTCTTGACCTCCAGGGCTTTCGCAGTGGCAGCATGAATGAGTGTCTGCGGGAAAAGCAACCGCTTTCAGAATCAGGTTGATGCTCCCGCTCAACTGAACAGATCACCCCGCAGTAAAGGAGTCACCATGCCGAAAACCAGCGCATTATTTGCCGTCTGTTTTGTTGCCGGCCTGCTGGGAGCCCTGTTCAGCAGTCTGTTTTTTTGGTTCGGTGGGGAATGGGGCATCATCCGTTTACTTGGTATCAATATCACCCGCAGCATCGCCCTGCCTTCTTTGTATGCCCCGCTTTTTGCCGGCGGTCTGTGGGGACTTCTGTACTTTTTTACTGTGGCATCACCGCGCAACAGACGCTACTGGATTCGCAAAAGTCTATGGGTAGCCATGATTCCGGCTCTGGTCGATATTCTCTATATCTATCCGCAGTTACAGAATCAAGGGATCGGCGGCATTAATCTCGGCCTGCTGATGCCCGGACTGATTATCGTAAGCTGGCTGGTCTGGGGACTATTTACCGGCTTTTTTGCCCGCCTGCTGTGGGGACGTTAGTGCCTGGGCGCATTCTTGTCGCCCTGCTGCTGGTTGTCCAACTGTGCGCCTGCCAGCAGGCCGAAGCGGTTTCCGGGCGAGTGACCTGGGTTCATGACGGCGACACCATCGAGGTCGAGAAGATTGGTCGCGTTCGCTTGCTGGGGATTGACACACCGGAAGCAAAAGGCTCTGAACGTGACCGTTTTTATCGGCACCGGTTCCAGATTTCCCCTTCGACCCTGCGCACAGTAGCACCCCAGGCCACCCATTTTGTTATTCAGCACAGCCGCAACCGGACGGTCAGTCTGACTTTTGATCGGGAACGGACAGATTCATACGGACGTACCCTGGCTTACGTCTATCTGCCTGATGGCCGTTTGCTTAATCAATTGCTGATTGAAGAAGGGTTGGCGACGGTTTTTCGCCGCGCTGATTTTGAATTAAAAGATCAGTTTCTAACGATAGAAGCAACAGCGCGCAAGAACAAGCGCGGATTGTGGCATTAGGATCATCTTTGTCCGGCAGTCAGATAGGCGTAAATCAACTCTTCGAGGGAAGGTTCGGCAGGTTTGGGCTTTTTGAATTTGTCGATGCCGGGCTCAGCAACAATCGCCGCGGAAGCCGGCTGTTCCTGTGAATCTGATGAAGGTTCTTCATTCGTCTTTTCACTTATTTCATCGATCTTTTGCGCAACCGGCTGATCACCATCTGCGGCTTTGACCGGTGCCGGCTCCAGAACGATGCCCATTTCTGCGATGCGTTGATCAAACTCACCGCGGGTCAAGCTGCGCAGCGCCCCCTTATGCTGCTCCCGGGCCAAATCTTCAACCACCTTTTCGAGATGATCAACCTTGATAATATCGGCGTAGACGGTCTTTTTGGATGAGATGATGGTGCCACCCAAATACAGCAAGGTCACCAGTTGTGGGCGCGCCGGGCCGCTGTCTTCAGTCTGAACATGGAAGGTTTTTCCACGGTAACTGACATTGTGATTGTAACCGACGATCATCCTGACTCCTAAATTTTCTGCAGCGCTCCAGCCACCCTCTATATACTGCAATAGCAGGATCGTGAGCAAGAAGACTATTGTGCCCCCATCAGAAACCAGGGTGGTGGCTCTAGAATTAGAGTAAAAACTGTTCAGTTAGCACCCTTAGTAGCTTCCTCAATCAGCCGCTCGATCTCGCGGTAGTCCTTTTCATCCCGCGTTGGTTCGTTATCACCAGGATCGGTCCCGGGGGGCCGGGTCAAGGTGTAGTCAGCATAGACCGGATGATCAACCCGCACGTGTCCTTTCAACGTCTGACGCACCTCCCCTTCCACCACAATCTGCATTTGCCGCAGGTACGGGAAACTTTCACTCAAACTGTTGATTAGACTATAAATCGCCAAGAGCTCGGTCATACTACCGCCGGGATGATGATCCACTAAATGGCGTGAAAAGTTGATCCTTACCAGATCATTTTCAAGCTCTATCCCTTCAATCCGTGTGGTTTCCGGCAGCACGCGCACATTGTCCCCCTGCGGCCCCTTGATCAGCTGTTCGAGCAGCGCGCGAACACAGTCACGATCATCCTCGCAACCACTGATGATGGTCGTCTCCCTGGCCAGATAGCGCCCCTGGGGTTCGGCAAAGTAGAGAGTGACCTCCCGCTCAACCTTGGCTTCTTCTGTAAATTCAGGTACTTGAACCACTTCATCTTGTGCATCCTGAAAAAACCAGCCAAGAATATACCCAAGGAGAATGCCAATGATGAGCACCGCAGCCAGGATGAAAAATATTCGTTTCATAAACCGTCCTTCCCTGTTTGCACGCCTTAACCGATTTCAACCTGAACAACACGCCCCAATTCCGCGCCCAAAAATGCCTTGCCTACGCGCTCAAAACGGGTCGGCACATCGGTCACATAAAATTCACGGCGGCCACCACTATCGGGGTTGTCAAGGCCCTGCTGACGAAATAGCTGCTGAACGGTTTTAGCTGTTTCCTCAGCTGAATCGACCAGCAGAACGTCAGCACCAAAAATATCGCGCAGGGTATTACGTAACAACGGGTAGTGGGTACAACCAAGAACCAGCGTATCAATCTGCGCTTTAAGCAGCGGCTGAAGATACTCAAGGGCGGTCAGCCGGGCAATTTCGTGTTCAGCCCACCCCTCCTCGGCCAGGGGGACAAACAGCGGACACGCAGTAGAAAAGATCCGGGCATCGGGAACAAGGGCGGTAATGGCTTGTGGGTAGCGACCACTGTTGATGGTACCCTCGGTACCGATGACGCCAATCCGCCGATTACGACTGGCACAGGCGCGCCTGGCACCCGGCTCAATGACGCCGATAACCGGTAATTGAAAACGCTCGCGCAGTTGCTCCAATGCCACTGCCGATGCGGTATTACAAGCAACGACCAGCAGTTTTACGCCGCGATCAACAAGAAATTCAGCCGCTTCCAGAGCATAGCGCTGAACCGTTTTGACACTTTTGGTGCCGTAAGGAACCCGTGCTGTATCACCCAGATAAATCAGGTTTTCGCGTGGCAGCAGGTCAGCAACCTCTTTAAAGACGGTTAAGCCACCGACTCCGGAGTCAAAAATACCTATCGCTTTTCCCAGCACGGTGTTCTCCGCATTCAATCCATATCTTGAAAAATAGCGCCTTGGGGGCGATAAAGTGACGAATCATCGTAGAGAAGCGAATGACCAAAGTCAAGCAGGCGCGCGCCCCCTGGTAGCTGACATTAATCCTTTTTCGCGAGGCAGCAATCTGCTAGTATTAGCGGGCTTTTCGTAATTCTCGTGGAGGATTCTATGAACTGGGAAACAATTACTGATTTTTTTGAAAAATTTCGTACCGATCGGCTCATTGAGCAGCTTAACGCCTGGAACGTCGGCGAACTGCACAGCAGCCCCTGGTTCATCGGCATTTTTATTGTTGTCATCCTTGTTACCTATATGATTGGCTGGCGCGCCATTACTGCCATTGTCGCCGGCCTCGGTGGCTTTATCCTCACCGTCTCTTTGACATTGGCCAAGGGCACCGGCACCGAAGGTCTCGAAGGTGGCGGTCTTTATATTATCGTCATTGGCGGTGCCGTGGCGGTGATGTTATTTATTTATTTGCTGTTTATTAAAACGGAATGACAGCGACAGAAGCATTATCGGATAATCGACACTGGAAACGGAGTTAAACAATGAAAAAACGTGATATTATTCTGTTACTCGGGGCCATAGCCATCGTCACTTTTTTATGGATGGCACCGGAAGAGACCACTGCCCCGGTCCCGCGCGACGAAACGCATGAGCCTTTTTATGAGATCGCTGCACAAGAGGGGCGAAAAGCAGCAGAAGCTTCCTGTACTGATTGTCACAACGAAGAGATGATCCCCTTCTCGGAAAACCACCCCACCACCTTCCGGTGCTTGTTCTGTCATAAGCTACAGTAAAGTTTCTGCCCGGAAACGGCCCTTTTCCGCAATCTCTGCGTCAATCTGCAGCTTTGCTTATGCGGCGTAAAGTACTACGCCTTAAGCACAAAGCTTTGATTTCCTTGACCTTGCGAAAAATTGCTCGTTTCCGAATCAGAAACTGCATTGTTTTCATCCGGAGCTTCCAGATAGACTCTGGTTAAATCCCGCGCACCTGCACCTGCTGAACACATTCTTTGGCACTGGTGGCAAACTGCTGCAACTGCTCTGGTGGATATGGTTCCTGCTCCTGCCAGCCTGTGTCCATGGCATGCTCGGCGACATACTGCTGCAGCACCCACAATGGCGCACCGCGCAACAAGACACCAATTTCGTCAATCTCCTGCTGGGTCACCAGTCCGGGGATACAGGTCGTCCGATATTCAACCTCAATATCTGTATTGCCTAACAGGGCGACGGTTGCGATAAGAGCGGCGGGGTCAACTGCGACGCTATGCAGTTCGGAGTAGCGCTTAAGGGAGGTTTTGATATCGACGGCAATATAATCAAGCATATTGTGTTCGAGCAGGTCGGCAATAACATCAGGCAAAAGGCCGTTGGTGTCGAGTTTGACCTGCAGATCCAGCCTTTTGAGCTCGGCTAAAAATGCTGGCAGACCGGCTTCGATGGTCGGTTCTCCGCCCGATATAACTACCCCATCGATAAAGTTCCTACGTGCCTTCAGATCTGCCAGCAACTCGTCTAGAGGGATATCCGGGTAGTTGTCTGGACTCTGAACCAGCCCGCCATTATGACAAAAGGGGCAGGTCAGGTTACAACCACCGGTAAACACCAGGGAGGCCACCCGCCCGGGAAAGTCGAGCAGACTGGTACCCTGGAACCCTTTAATAGAAATCGGTTTCAGCGTTTTAACTCGGTTGGTGCAACAATATATTCGGAGCGGTCCTTGAACTCTTCCTTTTTGCCACGATTCCATTGCTGTACCGGGCGAAAGAATCCACACACCCGTGAATAGACTTCGGTCTTAGAATCACATCTGGTAGCCATCAGTTCTCTCCTGTCATTAATTTCAGGTCGATTGCGCCAGCCATCAGGCGGCACGATCAGCATGTTCATGGGGGCAGGCAAAGTGTTCCCCGCTGATATACCCATGAACGGGGCAAATGGTAAAAGTCGGGCTCAAGGTAAAATAGGGTAAATGGAAATTTTCGGCAATCCGTCTGACCAGCAGCCGCGCGCTGCGCCAATCCTCAAGGCGCTCACCCAGGAAACCATGAAAGACGGTACCACCGGTGTAGCGGGTCTGCAGATCGTCCTGATGGGTCAGGGCGGCAAAGATATCTTCAGTGGTGCCCACCGGCAACTGGGTGGAGTTGGTGTAATAGGGTTCGCTGGTGCCGGCACAGTGAATATCGGGGAAGCGCTTGCGATCGCCGCTCGCCAGGCGGAAGCTGGTACCTTCGGCCGGAGTTGCTTCAAGATTGTAGAGATGGCCGGTTTTATCCTGGAAAGCCTCGAGCTGGCGGCGCATGAACTCAAGGGTTTCTTTTGACAGTGCCTGCCCTGCGGCGCTGTCGATCCCTTCACCGATCAGATTAAGACAAGCCTCGTGCATGCCGATCAGGCCGATAGTGGAAAAGTGGTTATCCCAATAGTTACCGCTCCGCTGGCGAATCGTATCGAGGTAAAACTTGCTGTAAGGGTAGAGGCCGTCATCGGTAAAGCGCTCAAGCTGCTTGCGCTTGATCTCCAGGGAACGGAAAGCGCTGTCCATCAAGTCACTGATGCGACTGAAAAAGTCGGCCTTGGTTGGGGCCAGATAGGCAGCCCGTGGCAGGTTGATAGTCACCACCCCGATCGAGCCGGTCATTGGATTGGAGCCGAACAAGCCACCGCCGCGGCGCCTCAGTTCGCGGTTATCGAGGCGCAAACGGCAGCACATGGAACGGGCATCTTCCGGATCCATGTCGGAGTTGACAAAATTGCTGAAATAGGGGATGCCGTATTTGGCGGTCATTTCAAAGACCGGACGCAACCTGTCGCTTTCCCAATCGAGATCTTTCGTGATGTTATAGGTCGGAATCGGAAAC
Source organism: uncultured Geobacteraceae bacterium (assembly GCA_964565445.1). GTDB lineage: Bacteria > Desulfobacterota > Desulfuromonadia > Desulfuromonadales > Geopsychrobacteraceae > Pelovirga. The sequence goes on along the minus strand of CAZMFD010000028.1, from coordinate 22,829 downwards.
GAGAAAATCCGCCCTGAAGCATCTCCTGCCATCATCACCTCGCAGAAGGCCTGATTGAACAGATCCATTTCCGCTTGAAATTCACTGTAACAGCGGTCCATCAGTTGGCCACCGATGACTACCGCTTCCGCGGCCATATTGGACGGCACCATCATATCCATGGTGATGTTGGTAAAGGGCGTCTGAAAGCCGACTCGGGTCGGCACGTTCATATTGAACACAAACTCCTGCAGACACTGGCGGACTTCCCTGTAGCCTAATTTGTCATACGCAATGAAGGGTGCCAGCAGGGTATCAAAACCGGCAAACGCCTGGGCGCCGGCTGCCTCTCCCTGGAGGGTATAAAAAAAATTAACCACCTGCCCCAGAGCGGTACGGAAATGTTTGGGCGGATCACTCTGGACCTTGCCGTAAGCACCACAGAAACCCTTGAGGAGCAGATCCTTGAGATCCCAGCCACAGCAGTAGACCGATAGCATTCCCAGATCGTGAATATGGAAATCGCCTTCGCGATGAGCGTGGGCAATATCGTCAGGATAGATTTTATTGAGCCAGTAGTTGCTGGTAATATTAGCGGCGATATGGTTATTGAGCCCCTGGAGGGAGTAACCCATATTGGCGTTTTCGTTGACCCGCCAGTCTTCCCGCACCAGATAGGAATCGATCGAGGCGATCGATTCTTCCATAAACTCCTGGGTACGGCGCAACCCTTCGCGCTGTTTACGATAGAGAATATAAGCTTTAGCGGTCTGGGCATGACCATTCTCAATGAGGATTTTCTCGACCAGGTCCTGCACATTCTCAACCGAAGGAAGATTATTGTCCTTGTAGAGAACAGCGAGGATCCCACCGACCTGACGGGTAATTTCCGCCGGCTTTTCAAAATCACTCCCGCCTACCGCCTTAACGGCATTGCAGATTGCATAGCTGATCTTGCTTTCATCGTAAGGAACCAGACGCCCGTCGCGTTTGCGAATATATGTCAGCATACCATCTCCCAACAGCCGTGACTCACGGTCACCGGTCAATAAAAACAAAGGTTAATAATCGGGGAACTTCCCCCCGGTAGTGTGAGTAACTATAAAAACCACAGGGACAGAACCTAGCACAGCCCGCAGCAGCATGACAACGAATAAAAACACTACATCTGGTGGCTCAGACAGAAAAGAAATACTACATCTTGTCAAATACCTGTTTATTTATTGTGGACGAAAGGGGGCTAAACCACCACAATGACAATAATTTTTGGAATTTTATTCGCAAAAAACAGAGGTAGGTTTAACCGGAAAGTATTGCTCTAGTCCGGCAAGAAAAGCCGTACCCGAAGTTGTTCGTTTAAGCTTGCCAAGATCCCGCTGCAGGTCGGCATCCGGGATAAAATTGAGCACATCCTTGATCTTCATCAACGCCTGACGTTCACCACAAAATTTCTGCAGGTAGCTGGGCCACAAGTCACCGACAAAGTGACCGAGATCCTGCCGCCGCTGCACAGGGTCAATGTCGATGGGCTCGGCTCCGCGAATCCGCTGGAAAATCAACGGATCGGCCAGCGCCCCACGACCGATCATCAGCCCGGCAACAGCGGTCTGTGACAGCAGGACCCGAGCCTCTTGCGCCGAGTTGATATCGCCGTTGGCAATAACCGGCAAAGAGGTTGCGAACGCCATGGCGGCACTGATCCGATGATCGGCAGCGCCATTGTAGCGCTGTACGACCGTACGTGGATGAAGAATAATAAAATCAACGCCGGCATCTGAAAAAAGAGGCAGCAGGCTCTGCCACTGGCCCAAATCATCGTAACCGGCACGGCATTTCACCGAAAAACTGCCCCGGCAGACATGTCGCATCGCCGTCAGCATCAAGGCCAACTGCTGCGGCTGGCGCAGCAATTCGCCACCGGTCGCACCCGTGGTCATGCGCCCATAGGGGCAACCCAGATTTAAATTGATGTGTTTTACCCCGTGCGCCTGTAACAGTAAAGCCGCTTCGGCCAGGGCCTCGGGATCATTACCGATCAGCTGCACCACCAGGGGGGCCACAGCGGCATGATCCTGGAGATCAGCCAGCTCATTTTTGGCAACCCGCTTACGCGTCCGGGTCTGCACCCGGACGAACTCAGTAAAGACCAGATCCGGTTGGTATTTGTGCAGATACAGGCGGCGCAGAGCCGAGTTGGTCAATCCCTGCATCGGCGCCAGCATCAGCGGCCGTTGCCCGGAACCCCAGGGGAGAGCAGAATCGTTGGATGATTGATCGATAACACTCACAGCAGCACTTATTGTTTCACCCCGCTAATAATATAAACAGGATTATACGCCTCAAACATTTTGTAATTGGTTTCCGGGCGGGTGCGGGCAATATTCAATGCCACGACCTCAGCCTGATAACCGGCATTATTGAAATAATCGTTGGCAGCCGTCAGGGTATCCAGAGTAATGGCGTTGAGAACAATCAGTCCGCCAACCGCCAGACGCTGATCAACCTGCTCAAGGATCTCCCATAGGTGACCGCCACTGCCACCGATAAAAACCCGATCGGGATCAGGCAACTGATCCAGGCAATCAGGCGCGCTGCCGGTCACCAGGGTGACATTGCGGGCATTAAAACGGCGAAGATTTTCGCGGATAAAGCCCAGACTTTCATCATTGCGCTCAATTGCGAACACTCGTCCCTGGGGTAGTAAATAGTCTGCCTCAATGCTGATGGAACCGGAACCGGCGCCGATATCCCACAGGCACATATCGTGGCGCAAACGCAGCTTGGCCAGGGTCACGACCCGCACCTCTTCGCGGGTCATGGTTTTTTTGACACTTAAGAACTCATCATCCGGAATCCCGAACGCCGGCAGCGCATGCCGCTCTTCCTCCTCGTATTCGCGGATCAGAATCAACACATTCAGCGCGGCCACGTCCAGACCCAACAGCCCCTTGACGCTGGTCACAAGAATCTTCTCCTGTGCGGTTCCAAGATTCTCGCAGAGATAGACCCGATAACCAAAACGCGCACGCGCGGCCAAATCGGCGGCAATCATCTTTGGTGTGACCTGTTCGTCGGTCAGAATGGCAGCCTTGTCGTTAGCCACCACCCGGTCCACAACACTTTTAACGTCACGGCTATGGGTCGAAACAAAAACGGCGTCGTCCCAGGGCTCTCGGATCTTGGCAAAGGCATATTGGACCGAGGTGACATTGGGCAGAAAATCGATCAACGTTTCGGGCAGATTGCGCAACAGATAGCGACCAACCCCGAAAAAAAGTGGATCCCCCGAGGCCAGCACCACTGCCTTACCCTGAAAGTGGCGCAAGCGCTCAATCATCGCCGCCATTGACCCATCATCAATCTGTTGCTGTTCCCCCTGGTAGTCAGGGAACAAGGCAAGTAGACGGGGGGCACCAAAAAGGATATCGCCGGCAGCAATCAGCTCTAAAGCCTGGGCGGTAAAACCTTCCTGCCCTGCCATTCCCGCGCCGATAACATGAATCGACTTCATATGTGATCTCCCTTGATTGGTATTTATTCAAAAAAATCTGATGGACTTAAAGTTTTTTAGCTTCTTCTTAAAAATCTCAACTTAAATCGGCATGAAACAGGGAGCCTTTGTAGGAGTTGCCTTTAGGCATGATCGTGGCTAAAGCGGCTCCTCCATGAGATAGCTGGACAGATAGCGAACTATTTACCATTGAGCAAGGATACGCTTGTGCGCCCATCCGGATAATAATCAATGATATTGTGGCAGGCATAATCCTGCTCAATCCTTACCAGACTTTGTAGCGGGGCCCCCAAAGCATCGAGAAGAATCAGACGATTCACCCCACCATGGGACACTATAACAATTTCATCTCCCGGATGTGAGGAAATTATCTGTTGTAATTCCGGGCGCACACGCGCGGCCAGAGCGCTGAAGCTCTCACCACCAGGCGGGGCGATATGAACGATATCACCCAGTCGCGCTTGCCACAATTGCGCGGCATCACGCTGCAACACTGCCCAGGGGATTCCCTCCCAGTCACCGGCACAAAGCTCACGCAAATCGCTCCGATAAACCGGCTGAACCTGCTGGAACAGGGCGATCTGATCGGCGACAAAGCGGCAACGCTGAAGATCACTGGCATAGATAGCCGCCAACCGGCGGAACTGAAAACGTCCGGCAAAGGCGGCGGATTGACGCCGTCCGAGAACAGTCAGCGGCGTATCGGCCTGACCGTTGTAACGTTTTTCCTCATAGCCTTCAACCTGGCCATGACGCAACAGGTGAACCCGCGTTGGGTTGCTCATCTGCTCTCACCATCCACTGAGGGTTCAGCAGGAGCCTGTTGTTCAAGAACCAAATCAATCCGCTCACGAATATCCTCGATACCCTCGCGGCTTAAAGCCGAAAACAAGCTGAAGGCATCGACGGGCAAGCCGGTTGCTGTGGCAATCCGCTCAACATGTTGACGGCGCTGTGAACGACTGACCTTATCAATTTTGGAAAGCACCGGAATAGTCGGGACGCCGAATTCTTCGAGCCAGTCAAGCAGCTCAAGATCCTCTTCACCAGGGGTGCGGCGGATATCGATAATAAATACGGTCGCTGCCAGGCTGTCGCGTATTTCCAGATAGGTCCTGACCATCGGCCCCCAGGCCTTTCTGACCGCAATCGGCACTTTGGCAAAACCGTACCCGGGCAGATCGACCAGAACAAAACGCTGGTTGACATTGAAAAAATTGATCAGCTGGGTACGCCCCGGCGTCGCCGAGGTACGAACCAGATTTTTACGGTTCAGAAGCACATTAATCAGGGTACTTTTGCCAACGTTACTGCGACCGGCAAAGGCAATTTCAGGAAATTGGGGATCAGGAAAATGCGCGGGTCGGGTCGCGCTCTTGATAAACTCGGCGGAGCTGATCTTCATCGGTTCGTCCTAGCAGGATAGAAATGAAGCAAAAAATTGCAGCATACCCGATCCATAGCGAGCCTGACAACTATGGACTGTGCAGCTTGAAAGTCGACTTGATTGTCAGTTTTTAGTGATATCGGCGACAGGAATCTGTTATTGTGCCAAATCAAACTTTGCAGTAGCCTGCCAACTTCGTCTATAATGAGCGTTGACCCCGATATCAATAACCAAAAAGGAGATCAATTAATGCTCAGCGACAATCTCGTTAATGCGATTAACGACCAGATCCAGTTCGAACACTACTCTGCCTTCATCTACAAATCGATGCAGGCCTTTTTTGAGACAGAAGACCTTCCCGGCATGGCCAACTGGATGAATATCCAGTTTCAGGAAGAGATGTCGCACGCTGAAAAAATGTTTGATTTTGTCTGCGAAACGGGAAACCGTGTCGTTCTGCAAGGGATGGACACGCCCCATCGTGATTTCGCTTCGCCGTTGGAAGTTTTTGAGCTCGCGCTGGAACACGAGCAGATCGTCACCTCGCGGATCAATGCCCTGATGGACCTGGCCCAGCAGGAAAAAAACCACGGCGCACAGATTTTTCTGCAGTGGTTTGTCACCGAACAGATTGAAGAAGAGGCAACCGCTAATCATATTATCGCCAAGCTAAAGAGGGTCGAAGGAGATGGTCGCGGATTGATGATGATCGACCAGGAACTTGCTCAACGGACCTTTGTTCCCATAGCAGCCGAAAATTAACTGCTTCCGGACGCATATTGCATTTTATTCATCTGGAAGGTCCAGATGGACACTAACTGATCTTTATTCAGTTCATTACCCAGGAGGAGACACCCATGCTTAACGAAACTGAAGTCAAAAACGCCTTGGTCAGTTCGGTCAAGACGGAAAAGAACGCCATGAATTTCTACCAGATTGCCGCCAAGCAGATGAAGGACAAGAATGCCATCGCAACCTTCGACCTGCTGGCTAAAGAAGAGCGTGAGCACGCCAAGCACTTCTTTGACAAGTGCACCAACTGCAGCGACATGCTTCCGCCCTTCGATGAATTTATCGATGCCCCACCGGAGAAAAACAGCGAATGGCTTTCCGATCTCGATAAAGCTCTGTTGCAGAAGTTCGATGATCGCAAGGCCATGGAGTTGGCCATGGACAAGGAAAAACGTCTGGCTGAAAGCCTGCGCGCGATGGCTGCCAAAATTGCAGAGCCTGATGTTCGGGAAATCTTTGAAGAGAACGCCAAGTCCACTGAAAACCACTATGTCATTATCGAGTCGGAATATGCCCGTTTGATGGGAATGGTTCACGAAACCGACATTGATACCTTCGTGCGCGAATAGTACTGACCCAATAGCTTCATATTTATCATGCAAAAAGACCGCTGCTGCTCAAAGTAGCGGTCTTTTTGTTGGTCCGGCACGATAATCAGTTTTCCTGATGAACACTGACCTTCGGCCTGAGCCCTTCTCCTGGGGGAGAAGGGGGCTAAAAGCCGGATGAGGGGGCATTATATGGTCAAAATCCCCCCCCTCACCCTAGCCCTCTCCCTCAGGGCCCTCAGGGCCCTCAGGGAGAGGGGACAATATGTATCAACGGAAGACTGGTTATATAGTCAGTTCAGTTTTTTAAGATGCCCACTGCGGATTCGGCAGCTCCACCACAAAGGTAGCACCACCACCGGGAGTATTCTCGACCCAAACCCGCCCGTGATAGACCCGGGCAATTTTCGCCACTGTCGCCAGGCCGATCCCGGTGCCGCTGTATCTATGGGCAGCATCACCACGGGTAAAAGGCTCAAAAATTTTCTCCCGCTCAGTCTCTGCCACCCCCGTACCATGATCACGCACCAGCAGCTCTACCCGCCCACCAACCACATGGCCAAAGATTTCGATCCGCCCATCCTCTTTACCTACGCCGTACTTAAGAGCATTGGTGATCAGGTTACGATAAAGATCAGCAAGAAACGTCTCCGGGATCAGGACATCCGGCAAACAGCCAATGTCAATCCGGGCCTGTTGTCGCTCAATAAATTCTCCGAGTTCAGCAACAACATCGGCCACGACCCGAAGGGTAGCAATCGGTTCAGCCGGAACTGGTACCTGGCCAACCCGTGCCAGACACAACAGATCCTCGAGCAGATCCTTCATGCCTTCTGCAGTCGAACGAATTTCACTGACCGACTCGCGGCCGAGATCGTCGAGCACAGCACTGTAACGTTCATGCAGTAATTCAGCGTAGCCGATCAGAGGCGTCAAAGGGGAACGCAAATCGTGGGAAACCATGGAAACAAAGGCATCAAGCTCACGGTTCACCTGTTGCAAGCGCTGTCTGATGGCCAGACGTTCGGTGATATCGCGACAGACACCGAGTTTACACTGGGGCTGCAGATGGAAATGACAGGCGGAGTGAACTACCTCATAGGTGCGTCCGGTACCGATCAGGTGGGTTTCCTGACGGCACAACTCCCCGTTAAAGACCTCATCCATGGGACAATCGGGGCAAACATCGACACGGCCATACAGCACCTCATAACAGGGTCGATCGGTCATTTTACCAATCAGCCTGTCCATCGCCCGGTTGAAAAAAAGCAGTCGATACTGGTGGTCACAAATATAAATCGGATCGGTCATCCCGTTGAGCACCGAACGCAGTGAATCTCGTTCTACCTCCAGCTCCCTGAGCGCAGTGCGATCGACAAAGGCTTCGATCCCGCCAACAATCGTCCCATCGGCGGCACGCAGCAGATCAGCATTTTTACTGATAATTAGTTTGCGCCCCTGTTTATTGATTAAGGCACAGTTTTTTTCCAGGAGCGGTTTATCCACCGTCTCGTTAAACAGATCACAATCATGGCAGCAGGAATCCCCATGCAACTCCAGGCAGGAGCGACCGATCACTTCAGTAGCGGCAACTCCGGTGATTCGCTCTGCCTCTTCACTCCAATAAACAATCTTCTGATCCGGAGTGACCACAAAGACCCCGGCCGGAACAAACTGCAGGAGCTTTTCCAGGGGATAATGGGCGATGAGGTGGTTGATTTCTGGGGTCATCAGACATCCCGATCAAGGTAGATGATCATTTATTGAACCTTGGTACTATATCATTTCTGCTTTGATCACCAACATAATATTATATTTTTGCAACTATGTAGCTTCGTTTTGGCACAGGATTGGGGATCCTATGTCAATGGCGCCCGTGCCACAACCGCCACATCAACCCGCTTGGCCCCTCCGGCGAGTAATGCCTGACTGCACAGATCGACTGTTACTCCGGTGGTCATGACATCATCAACCAGGAGGATTTTTTTTCCCGTGACTTCCCGGTTCAGGACAAATGCTCCACGCAGATTATCGCGCCGAAGCGCTGCCGACAGACTCTGCTGTGGGGCGGTGATGCGACTCTTGATCAGGATGTGAGGCGCCACCGGCAAACGACACTGACAAGCCAGCTCACGGGCCAGAAGCAGTGCCTGATTGTAGGTGCGTTGACGCAAGCGAACAGGGTGCAAAGGGACTGGCACGAGCAGATCAACATCCAGTTGCAGCGGCAGACACTTTGCCAGCAATCCGGCAAGGGGACGATCGAGATTGGGGGACTGCTGAAACTTGAAGCGGGTGATGGCGCTACGTAACTGTCCCTGATAAAGGGCAGCAGCATAGGTGACGGCATATGCCGGGCGATTCCGGATACACCGGCCACACAGATGAGGAGATAAAGTAGAGGAAGAAACAAAGGGCAGAGCGCAGCACGAGCACTGTGCTTGCGGCAAGGAGATGATGGTTGCCATACAGCAGGAGCAAAAAGGTTCTGCCGTCAATCGTGAAAAACCGCCGCCACACAAAGGACAGGCAGGCGGCAACAGATAGCTCAACCAGTGCAAACAAACAGCGAGCTTCATCCCCCTCCAGCTCCTGCAATAATAATCGATTTATCCTATGAATCAACCAGCAGCGACCGACCGGTCATCGCATCCGGCTGTTCCAGACCCAGCAGCTCAATCACCGTCGGCGCCAGATCGGCAAGAATCCCGTCAGCTAAAGGCTGCTTGGAACGTTGCGGGTCGACCAGAATCAACGGCACGCGATTGCTGGTGTGAGCGGTATGGGACTGCCCGCCGGCGCCAGCCATTTGCTCACAATTACCGTGATCGGCCGTAATCAGAAGGGCTCCGCCGGCGTCAACGACAGCATCGACAACCCGCCCGAGGCAGGTATCAACGGTTTCAACGGCTTCAATCGCTGCTGACAGAACCCCCGTATGACCCACCATGTCACAGTTGGCAAAGTTCAGGACAATAAACTGATAGTCACCTGTTGCCACCCGCTTCAGCATCTCATCCGTTACCTCGAACGCACTCATGGACGGCTTCTGGTCGTAGGTAGCGACCTCTTTGGGCGAGGGAATCAACACCCGATCCTCTCCGGACCAGGCGCTTTCGACACCACCATTAAAGAAAAAAGTGACATGAGCGTACTTTTCCGTTTCGGCAATACGCAACTGCTTTAAGCTTGCACCGGCAAGAACATCGGCAAGAATATCCGGATAGCTTTCGGTCGCAAACGCAACCGGCAGATCGAAGGTTTCATCATACTCGGTCAGACAGACATAGCTTGACAGTTGAGGTGCCTTGCGGCGCGCAAAACCATCGAAGTCAACGAATGTCAGGGCCCGGGTGATTTCGCGGGCGCGATCAGCACGAAAGTTAAAAAAGATAACCCCGTCGCCATCATCGATCGTTGCCGGAGTACCAATAATGCACGGCTCAACAAACTCATCCGTCTGCCCCGCCGCATAGGCCTGTTCCATGGCGGCCGCAGCGCTGGCCACCGGCGTGCCGACGCCTTCCACCATTGCCCGATATGCGCGCTCAACCCGATCCCAGCGATTGTCGCGGTCCATGGCCCAGTAACGGCCGGTCACGGTAGCGATTCTGCCGGCCCCCAGCTGTTGCAGACGGTCCTCAAGATCAGCAAGAAAACCACGGCCACTGGAAGGTGGTGTGTCACGCCCATCCATGAAAGCGTGGATGCAGATCTGACTGATACCTGCCTGCCCGGCCATTTTCACCAGCGCATCAATATGGCTGATGTGGGAATGAACCCCGCCATCGGAAACCAGACCCAACAGGTGGAGCTTTTTTCCTGACGCTGCGATCTGCGTACAGATTGCTGACAGGGCGGGATTATCGAAAAAGCTGCCGTCCTCAATCGCCAGGCTGATACGGGTCAGATCCTGATAAACAATCCGCCCGGCGCCAATATTGAGATGACCGACCTCAGAGTTACCCATCTGCCCATCCGGTAAGCCGACATCACGCCCGGAAGCACTTAAATGAGCATGGGGCCACTGGGCCACCAGCCGATCCATCACCGGTGTCCGCGCCTGACAAACGGCATTGCCGGAACAACTGTCATTTTCTCCCCAGCCATCAAGGATAATCAGAGCAACCAGTGGTACGCTCACACCGCCTCCCGCGCCCCATGGGGGATCATCTTGGGAAAATCGGCGATGGGCGCCTCCTGAATCTGCTTGCGTTCAGGCAAAACCAGAGTGTCCCAACTTTTACATTGCGGACAGCGGCTGTGCCAGACATCAAATTTGGCATTACAGGCTTCACAAATAAAACCCAGGAGTAGATGGCTGTCAATGTTAAGGGCTTTCTGGTATTCGGCAATTGCCTCGTCGGTATGGTTACGGCGGCGCTGACCTTCAGCCAGGAGCAGGTGGAGTTTAGTAAAATCGATACCGGTGGCCTCGACATCAGTCAGGTGCTGCATCGCCTCATCGACCATTTCCAGCCGCAGGCATAGACGTCCGAGATAAAGCTTGAGGAGCAGATCCTGAGGATCCCGCTCCATCTGGCTGCGATAAAAAGCCAGTAGCGCTGCGGGATCTTCGGCATTAATATAAAGATCTTCAAGGCGCGCCAGAAAGACACTTTTCTGCAGGGCGCGATACCCCTCCTGATAAACTTTGACGGCATCGGCAACCCGATCGGCCTGCCGGTAGGCATCACCAAGGGTCACCCGCGCCGGTGTGCACGCGGCATCCTGCTTGATGATGTCGCGGCAGGTATCGATGGCCTGGTCGAGTTCCCCCTGCTCCAGCGCCTGACGTGCTACCTCATAACGTAATTGCAACATGGTCTGCTTTTCCAGCTCAACCTTGGGACCGGCAGAAGTCGCTTTGAGAATGCGCTTTTGCAGCCCCAGGGCATCATCCCACTGACCGAGCCTGCTCATGATGTCGCGCAAGGCGCGCATCGCTTTGCGATTATCGGCATCACTGGCCAACAGTTCCTTGTAGATCGCCATGGCTTCAGGGTACTGCTCCTGTTCTTCGTAGGTGGTCGCCAACTTGAACAGCACCTCAATCCCCTTCGGGTCGAGCTTGCGCGCTTTTTGTAACAGGTCGATCCCCTCCTGGGTATTGCCTTCCTGCAGGGCGACACTGGCCAGGGCCAGATGGCTGTCAACCCGTCGCGGATCACGGTCCAGCGCCTTTTTCAACAAGGTTCGCGCTTTCTTCAGATCGCCGGATAACAAACGGCCCACGCCACTGCGATAGATGGTACTGATTTCTTCGCCCTTACGTAGATCGCGCCCCTTCTTCCAACCCTTGAAAGAGAGTAGAAAAGCGCTGGCAATATGGACCAGATTACCGATCAGCAACCCCGCCAGCAGCACCACCATCAGCATAATCGCGCCCGGCATGGTGTAGCTGGTATCACTGGTCAGATAAACGGTGATATCACCAGGGTTGATCCCCCAGAAGTAGAGAAAACCCAAGGCAAACACAATAAACAGCAGCACAAAAAAAGCGACTAAAATCATGACCATCTCCTGGCTGGACCAGCTACCATCGGCAACAAGGTCAAATTATTCACCAAACTTTTCAAATTCTTCTTTGCAGTCAATACAGTAACGGGAAAAAGGGCGAACCTCAAGCCGGCGCGGCGCAATTTCCTCTTCGCAGGCGACACAGATACCATAGGCTCCCTGTTCGATCCGTGCCAGAGCAGCATCAATATCACGGATGCGGCCCAACTGAGTCTGGCTGAGACTCATCAGCACATCCTGAGAATAACTGTTAGCCGACATATCACCAATATCGGCAACCCCGTCATTACCCAGGGTCAGGGATTCGGCATGGGCCTTGCGCGAACTATCGATAATTTCTTTGCGCAAGGACAATAAATCCTGTTTTATTTTTTCCAGATCTTCTTTGTTCTGCACCTTGTTCCTCTATGCTGCCCTGATCCACTCAGGATTAAGCCACTATGATCAGGGGTTATGATAAGGCTCATGTCGAATAATGGTAACGCTACGATACAGTTGCTCCAACAAAAAAATGCGCGCCATCTGATGGGTAAAGGTCATTGTTGACAGGGACAGGCACAGATCAGCACGTTTACGCACCTCAGGGTCAATCCCGTAAGCCCCACCGATAATCAGGCACCAGTCACGGCCTGAGTGCAGCATCTCCTCTTCGAAAAGAGCCGCAAACGCTTCAGAACTGAACTGGCGTCCACGTTCATCCAGCACGACAATCCGTTCTGAGTTTCCCACCCTGGCCAGGATGCGTTCCCCTTCACGTTTTAGCATGACCGCCGGCGAATCCTTGCGCCCACCCTTTTCTTCCTTGAGTTCGACACATTCAAAACCGACATAATGCTGCAGACGTTCGCTGTAATCAGCGGCAGCAACACGCTGCCATTCATTAAGCTTGCCGACACAGACCAGGCGCAATTTCACTGTCAGGCATCCTGCGCCAGGGCAACTTCCGGAGCATCGCTCCATAATCCCTCGAGATCATAAAACTCACGAATGGGCTGTTGAAATACATGGATTGTCACATCACCATAATCAAGCAGAACCCATCGCCCCTTGTCCATCCCCTCAATCGACAGGGGATAGAGCTGGTGCCGATGCTTGAATTCGGTATGAATATTTTCAGCTATTGCCAGCACCTGACGATCAGAGCGACCGGAAACCAGCAACAGGTAGTCGGTCAGGGTGGAGCGCCCACGCAGGTCGAGCAGAATCAGGTTGTCCCCTTTTTTGTCGCGGGCGTAGTCGACAGCAGCAAATGCTATTTCTCTGGCTTGCAAATTCTTTCCCTTATTATAAGTCATGACGGTAAAGTTGGTGGGTGGCAATATACGAGTTCACGGCCGGCGGTACAACCCCCTCAATGCTGCGCTGCTGCGCAACCCACTGACGGATCTGGGTAGAGGATATGTCATAACTGGTGTGATCAACCAGCATGAGGGAAAAACCCTTGTCAAACCGCAGCTTTTTGGATTGCGAATCATAGCAGAAGCGATCGGCGATAGCAACCGGGAGCAACTCTTGAAGTGTCCCGGCAAAGCCCGGTCGAGCGGTCACGACAATATGCGCCAGTTCGAACAGTTCCTGATAACGGTGCCACTGGTTGATTTCGCGAAACGAATCGAGACCCATGATAAAGAAAAATTCGTGGTACGGATACTGCCGGCGCAACTGCATCAGGGTGTCAACCGAAAAGCTGGTACCACCGCGCTGGCCTTCCACATCACAAGCAACAAATTCAGGATGATCGGCCACTGCCGCCGCAACCATGCTAAGGCGCTGGGTAAAGGAAACATCTGCCGCAACCTCCTTATGGGGTGGCTGCCAGGTCGGGACGAACCAGACCTGATCGAGCTGACAGCTCTTGCGCACCTCGTCGGCGATGTGCAGATGGCCGTTATGGATAGGGTTAAACGTCCCTCCGAGCAAACCAACGCGCATGGTTAGGCACGCACCTGTCCTTGACCTAAAACCACGAATTTGCGCGTGGTCAGATCTTCCAGACCCATCGGTCCGAAGGAATGCAGCTTGGTGGTGGAAATACCGATCTCGGCTCCCAACCCCAGCTGATTACCATCGGAGAAGCGTGAGGACGCATTGACCATCACTACACTCGAATTGATTTCGCGCAGGAACTGCTGAGAACGCTGATAGTTGGTAGTGACAATCACTTCCGTATGCAACGAGCCGTAGGTTTCGATATGTTCACGCGCCTGGTCAAAGTCGTCCACCACCCGCAACGCCAGGATCAGATCAAGATACTCTGCGGACCAGTCTTCTTCCGTCGCCGGCACTAGATCGGCAACCAGCTGTCGGGCGTTATCACAACCACGCATCTCGACCCCGGCCTGACGCATGGCAGCGACAATCTGCGGGACGAAAACCGCCGCCCTGTCACGATGGACCAGCAGCGTCTCCATGGCATTGCAAACCCCTGGGCGCTGAACCTTGGCATTCAGGCAGATCTCTTCGGCCATGGCCAGATCCGCTTCACTATCCACATAGACGTGACAAACCCCCTTATAGTGTTTGATCACCGGAATCCGCGAATATTCAGCAACAAAACGGATCAACCCCTCCCCTCCACGCGGGATAATCAGATCAATCTGCTCTTCGAGTTTGAGCAGTTCGGTCACGGCGTTGCGGTCACTGGTCATCACCACCTGCAGGGCTGCTTCAGGCAGACCAAGCTCGGCAAGGCATTGTTGCAGCAACGTGCCGATCGCCCGGTTGGAAGCCAGGGCCTCAGAACCGCCGCGCAGGATAACCGCATTGCCGCTCTTCAGACACAGTCCGGCGGCATCCGCAGTCACGTTGGGGCGCGATTCATAAATGATCCCGATCACCCCCAAGGGAATTCGCTGACGGCCCACTTGAATGCCGTTGGGACGCAGCCACATGCCGGTAATTTCGCCGACCGGATCAGGCAGAGCCGCAACTTCGCGCAGACCGTCGGCCATAGCAATAATCCGCTCACGGGTCAGGGTCAGGCGATCAATCAAGGCCGCAGCCATACCGGATTGTCTGGCGCGCTTGAGATCCTTGTTGTTTTCCTGCTGTAGCCACTCCTGATGGGTTTCCAGGTTGGTCGCCATTGCAACCAGCAATTGATTTTTTGTCGTTGTCGACAGGGTCGCCATCCGCCGCGCTGCCTGGCGTGCCGCTATGGCCAGGTCATGCATCTGCTCTGCTATCGTCATTATCCGACCTCCTCTTCCTGGTCTGCCGTTACCACCAGATCATCGCGGCAGATTACCTCATCACGATACTTATAGCCGAGAACCTGCTCGATTTGAGAACACTGTTTACCCATAATCCGTAAGATTTCAGCCAACGAATAACTGGTAATTCCGCGGGCAAACTCCTTACCCTCATGATCACACAGGCGCACCGCATCGCCGCGCTCAAAGCCACCATCAACGCCAATGATCCCCGACGGTAACAAGCTTGTGCCACGACAGAGAACGGCGCTCTTGCCGCCATCATCAATCAGCAACTTACCCCGGGGCTTTTTAGAAAAGGCAATCCAGTGCTTTTTCGCCGTCAGCTTGCACTGGGCCGGCAGAACATAAGTACCCATTTCTTCGCAGTCAAAGACCCGGGTAATAATATGGGGAGTACGGCCATTGACAATCAGGGTGCCGATACCACTTAAGGCTGCTCGCTTGGCCGCCTTGAGCTTGCTTCCCATACCACCGGTACCAAGAACACTGTGAGAGACACCCCCCATCGCTTCAATCTCCGGCGTAACCCGTTCAACCAGCGGAATCAACCGTGCCAGCGGATCGCTTGACGGGTCACGATCATAAAAGCCGTCAACGTCAGAGAGGATTACCAGCAGGTCGGCCTCGACCAGGCTCGCTACCAGGGCAGAGAGGTTGTCGTTGTCACCGAAACGGATTTCCTCCACCACGACCGTATCGTTTTCATTGACGATCGGCGTGACATGATATTCCAGCAGAGTCATGACCGTATTACGGGCATTTAAATAGCGGCGGCGGTTCGACAGATCGTCACGGGTGAGCAGCACCTGAGCGACGTTAAAATCGTGAGCCTGAAAGGTTTCGCGGTATTCGCGCATGATCCGAGTCTGGCCAATAGCCGCTGCCGCCTGTTTCTGCGGGATCGTCTGCGGCCGCCCGACAATGCCAAGCTGACCTTTGCCGGCGGCTACTGCCCCGGATGAAACTACCACAACCTCGAGACCGCGCTTGAGCAGTTGGCAGATATCCTCGGAAATCGCCGCCACGCGATCGTTTTCGAGACCGGCGGCATTGGAAATAACGCCACTGCCAATCTTGATAACCACCCGCTTTACATGAGCAAACAAAGCATTTCGCATAAATGTAATCTATATCTGTTCAATAGAGTTTTTTAAAAAGAACTACCCCACAACAAACAGCGGGGGATCAGAATGTAGAATATAGAATTCAGAATGTGAAAGAAAGCTTGTTAATTCAACAGGTTTTCTCCTGTCTCCTATATCCTGTATTCCTTGATGATTAAACGCAAATCACTCGTCGTCCTCAACCGCTTCACCCCGACGAAGGCGATCCAACTCGTGACCGAGAACAGTAATCAGCTCCTTGGTCCCCTCACCGGTTACTGCCGAAATCGCCAGTGCCCGATAGCCCAGGGCCTCAAACTGCTGACGGTATTCATCAATCCGCTCTCGCACCTCGGGCACATCTATCTTGGTCAGCACCACCAGCTGCGGCTTCAGCGCCAGGGATTCATCATGCTGACGTAATTCGCTATTGATCATCTGGAAATTATCGAATGCATCACCTTCCTGCATACAGGACAGATCAACCAGATGCAGAAACAGATCGGTACG
The DNA here is from genome assembly GCA_964565445.1 of uncultured Geobacteraceae bacterium. Classification (GTDB taxonomy): domain Bacteria; phylum Desulfobacterota; class Desulfuromonadia; order Desulfuromonadales; family Geopsychrobacteraceae; genus Pelovirga. The sequence continues at coordinate 6,264 of CAZMFD010000028.1, read as the reverse complement.
CTCGACGTGGCGCAAGAAGCGGGTCCCCAGCCCCTGCCCCTGACTGGCACCAGCGATCAGGCCGGGGATATCAGCTACCACCAGGGTTTTGTAACTACCATACCGCACTACCCCCAGATTGGGAATCAGGGTGGTAAAGGGATAATCAGCAATCTTGGGGCGGGCGGCAGAAATGGCGGCAATCAGGGTCGACTTGCCGGCATTGGGAAGACCGACCAGGCCGACATCGGCAAGGAGCTTCAACTCCAGGCGCAGGGTTTTTTCGTCCCCGGCGATGCCCGGCTGGGCATGACGCGGGGCGCGGTTAGTGCTGGTGGCAAAACGGGCATTGCCGCGCCCTCCCTGACCGCCCTTGAGCAGCAGGAATTCGGCGTGCTCGCTGGTCAGATCAGCCAGGACTTCACCGCTGGCGTCATCGTAGATCAGGGTTCCCGGCGGCACCCGCAGCTCCAGACGCTCACCACTTTTGCCATGCATATTTTTGCCCATCCCCGGCGCACCGTTCTGCGCGCGATAATGGCGCATATAACGATAATCAAGCAGGGTCGAAAGGCCCCCATCGACGACAAAAATCACATCGCCGCCACGACCGCCATCGCCGCCATCGGGGCCGCCCTTGGGAATAAACTTCTCGCGCCGGAATGACACACAGCCGCGACCGCCATCCCCAGCCTTGACGTCAATTTTTACCTGATCAACAAACTTCATACGTTAACAGTCCGTTCAGCGTCCGGCTCAAACTGAAGAGCCCGGCAACTGACACGCAGTACCGGGCTCTTCAGAACCAGTCATCACAAAAACAGGATCAGGCCGCGTAGACGCTGATCTGCTTCCGTCCTTTGGCTTTTGTTTCAAACGTCACCACCCCGTCAAGCAGAGCAAACAGGGTATAGTCTTTGCCACAACCGACATTGTTGCCGGCATGGAATGTGGTGCCGCGCTGACGTACCAGGATCGAGCCGGCAGTTACCTGCTGACCGCCAAAGCGCTTGACACCAAGCCTTTTACCTGCACTGTCCCGGCCGTTCCTCGAACTACCGGCAGCTTTCTTGTGAGCCATACGAAAACGCCTCCTTAAGCTTCAATCGCCGCGACTTTAAGCCGGGTAATGGGTTGACGGTGGCCGTATTTCTTACGATTACCTCCACGTCGCTTGGATTTAAAGACCAGAATCTTCTTGTCTTTTTCCTGGGCAACGATCTGTGCCTTAACCTTGGCACCTGGTACGAGAGGTGTTCCGAGTTTAACCTCTGCGCCACCGACCATGAGGACTTGATCGAGCTCGATGGTATCTCCCACCGCGCCATCGATCATTTCGACCTTGAACAGGTCGCCTTCGGAAACTTTGTACTGTTTTCCTCCGGTCTTGATCACCGCATACATTGTTGACATTCTCCTCTTGAAAAGTCTTCACACCGCAGACGCAGGAATTGCGCCGCAACGCCGAACTATAACCACACCCCCGGACCCTGTCAAGAAATTTGCGGTCAAAAACTTCCACCTGCGCGGCACGTTACGAATCGTAAGAATTTTCTCTCGGTTATCATCACCACAAAATTCATTTTTTTCAACCTGTGTTTTAAACTTTCCTCTGCCAAACCACCACTAACCACATATGGCTGAATTTAGCCACATATAGCGTTAATCCACCCCCGAGAGGTTATGCTCCCCACCGTCTAACACTGTTACTTAGTTCAAAACCGAACCCTTACTGTATTTTTTTAATATACATAAAATAGGGCAGTTAGATCCATTTATAAACTAATCTACCGTTTTATCGGCAGCCTTGGCGCTGCTTTTGCTGAGGGTAGTTGGCTTTTAAAATTTTTCTTTGCGCTTTTGGCGCCATCAACCTGCCACAAAGGAGTTTAAGCAATGATAGCTACTGTTTGGGATCGCCTCTGGCGAATGCATGATGAAACCAAATCCCTGTTTGTTTTCAGTCCGAAAGCGATGGCCACGCGCCTGACCAAAGAACATCTGCTGTTCAGCAAAAACCAACAGGAGCGTGATGTTGACCTGGCTGATGAGATGGAAGAAGCACCGGCCGAGCACACTTCGCGGCTTAAATCCGGACCTGGGGGCATAGAAGAAGGGGAACCTCGTGAATACAGTCGCCGCCAGATGATCGGCCTCTGGCTCGGGCCGTTGCTGTTTGCCTTGATGCTGATTATACCGACCCCGGCCGGCATGGAACCAATCGCCCAGAAAATGGCCGCAATCGCTTTTTTGATGGCTACCTGGTGGATGTGTGAATCATTGCCGATACCTGCTACCAGCCTGCTACCGATTGCTTTGTTTCCGCTGATGGGAATCATGGCGACAGGCAAGGCCACCGCGCCCTATGCCAGCCATCTCATCTATTTGTTCATGGGCGGTTTTATTATCGCCCTGGCGATGCAACGCTGGAACCTGCATCGGCGGATTGCCATGAATATCGTCAAGGTGGTCGGTTTTTCGCCACCTCGACTGATCTTCGGATTTATGGTCGCCACCGCCGCCCTCTCGGCTTTTGTTTCCAACACCGCCACCACCGTGATGATGATGCCGATCGGTCTGGCGATCATTGCCCATGTTATCGACGAAGGCAAAAAAGAAGGACTGGATCAATCGATCGATTTCTCCCAGGGCAACTTCAACTTTGGCCTTAATCTGATGCTCGGAATCGCCTATGCCGCCTCCATCGGCGGTGTCGCGACCCTGATCGGCACCCCCCCGAATACCGTTCTGGCCGGTTATCTGAATAAAACCTATGGTTATGAAATCACCTTTGCCACCTGGATGAGCTTTGGCGTACCCCTGGTTGTTGTCATGCTGCCGCTGTGCTGGCTGTGGCTGACCCGGGTTGCCAACCCGATGAAATTGAAGAAAGTACCCGGTGGTCGTGATCTGATCACCGAAGAGTTGCGCAAAATGGGGAGCATGAATGCCGGGGAACGCTGGACGGCGCTGGTTTTTGCTTTAACTGCATTATCCTGGATTTTTCGTAAGCAGCTTGGCTTTTTGTTTGCTGACCCGAAATTGGTCACCGATGCCGCCATTGCCATGACCGGCGCTTTGGTCCTGTTTCTGATCCCGATTAATTTAAAGAAAAACATCTTTGTCATGGACTGGCACTGGGCGAGCAAAATGCCCTGGGGGGTTCTCGTGCTCTTTGGTGGCGGCCTGGCCCTGGCGGAAGGCTTCAAGGTCACCAAACTGGCGGAATGGATCGGTCAGCAGGTCTCCTTGCTGGAAAATGCCCCGGTCCTGGTTCTGGTTATTGCGGTGACAATGCTGATTATTTTTCTCACTGAGCTGACTTCCAACACCGCGACCGCAGCCATGGTCATGCCGATCCTTGCCGCCATTGCGGTGGGCTTGGGACAGAACCCGATGCTGTTGCTGATCCCGGCAGCCGTTGCCGCAAGTTGCGCGTTTATGCTCCCGGTTGCAACGCCGCCCAATGCGATCGTTTTCGGCTCCGGCTATGTCACCATTCCCCAGATGGCAAAAACTGGAATCGGTTTGAATTTCCTCAGCATTATCATTGCGGTCGCGTTCACCTACCTGTTGGCTATTCCGATTTTTGACATTACCATCAACGTCATCCCGGAATGGGCAGCGACAATAACCCCTTAACCTGACAACTCTACACCCACCCCGGAGGGGTCGATCGGCCGATCGACCCCTCCGGGTGACAAAATTAGTCTTTACAGTTGCCTTATTTCTTCTCTAGGATAGTCCTTCGTTCGCCGCTTACTTACGAAGGAATCGTCCATGCACCCATCAACTCCCCCTGGTGCATTCAGCATGCGCCTTCTGCTGTTTGTCCTCATGCTCATCTTTACCTGTCCGGTAACTGCGGCGGCAGATTTTTCCTTTGTCCGCAACACCGGGGTCGCCCCCGGGCCGACCCTGCTGGTCACTGCCGGTATCGATGGTGATGAGCCCGGCGGCATCCACGCCGCAGCAACCCTGATCACCCGCTATCAGATAACATCCGGGCACGTATGGGTTATTCCCGATCTTCACCCCGAGGCTATCCTGAAGCGGGAACGCGGCGAGATGAATTTGAAATTTGCGCACATTGAGCGCAGCGACAGCCTCTATGACAGCATCGCCGGAATCAAAGACATGGTGCTGGATCAGCAGGTCGATTTACTTGTCAACCTTCATGACGGCAGTGGCTTCTACCATCCCGAGCGCATCAGTCGGGTAAAAAACCCTGAGCGCTGGGGGCAGTCCGTTGTCATCGATCAGGCCACCCTCCCCGGCAGCCGCTTCGGCAACCTGCACCAGCTGGCCACAGTCACTGCCGCAGCCATTGTCCCCCACGCGTTGAGCGCCGATGACCATTTTCAGATCAAAAATATGCGTACTGCCACTCTGGAACATGAAGCCGTAACGCGCAAATCCTTAAGCTGGTTTGCCCTGCGCCACGGCAAGCCGGCAATCTCCTTTGAGGCCAGTAAAACCCACCCGGTAAGTATCCGCACCTACTACCATTTGCTGGCCCTCGAAGCCTTGATGAACCAGCTCGGCATCACTTTTAATCGGGATTTTGAGCTTACCCCCCAGGCCGTTGCCCGGGTTCTGCGTGAAGATGCCCAAATGACCTTGGCACAGGGACGCATCCACCTTGATCTGAACCGGATGCAACGCAACCTCTATGATTTTCCTCTTCCAGCCAATCCTCAGGCCAGCATCAGTGTTGTCAATCCGCTGATTTCCCTGCAACCCGAAAGCAACGGTTACCGCATCCACTACGGCAACAACCGCCTTGCTCTGCTCCACCCTCGCCCGGTGCAGATTGCCGCCGATCTGGCCACCATCCCGATGATCATCGACGGCAACCATATGGAGGTCATCCCCGGCACTATCCTGCCGGTTAGTTCCCACGTCCGGATCGAGCCCCTGCCCGATTATCAGTTCACCCTCGCCGGGCACCATGATAACTGGCCGGAACTGGCGACCCGTATTGACGGGGACAAGGTCGCGGTTGATCGCAGTGGTCGCTTATTGCGACTCGAAATTTATCGTGATGATGTCTTCAACGGCATGATCCTGCTCGATTTCAGAGAAGCAGGTGATGAGCTGGATGAGGAGGAAGAAGGCTGAAGTTCTAGCGGATTTCAGAGTTTTTTACGCAGCTGTTGATAGCGCTCGCTTAAAGTCGGATCTTTTTTGGCCGCCAGTTGCAAGCGGCGGATCGCCGAACTTAACGAGGAGACATCGCGCCCGAGACGCTCGCCCAGTGCGGTCAGGGTCATACAGCCAGTTTCCAGACACAGCCAGCCTAAAAAAGCCCGGGCCTGCGAGCATTGACGGTTTTTACCGGCCGCTGCCAGCTCTGCTTCAGTCAGGTTAAAATCCCTCAGCACCAGCGCCAGCACCGGTTCCGGATCAATCTCTGAGGGGCGGGCCTGACGGGCCAATTTGAGGGCGCTGCGGGCATAATCCTTATCCCCCAGTACCCGTGGATCATAGTCCCCACCGCGATAAAAATTCAGTGCTGCCGGTTCAGCCGGACCTTCATTCACATAGGCATGAAAACGCATCAACGCGCGGATGCCGGTTTCTTCAAAATGAGCAAGCACCAGGGTCTGGGTCAACCACAGCACCTTCTCCCGACCACAGCAGGCACGGTGGCTACTCCACGGGTAGCTCATCGGATCATTATCAACCGCGCTGGTCACCGGCGCCAGATGCAGATCACGCACCAACGGCAGCAGATACCGCTCCGGATCAATCAGAATGGCCTTGTAGCGCCCCTGAAACAGGTGCCCCTGCTGCTGATGGTAATCATTGAACCAGCGGGTGTAGCGAAAACCCAGCTGCTGCATAATCCGCGCTAGCGGAACCTCATCGACCGCAACGACCAGGCGGATTTCGGTCGGCAGCAGCACATAAGCATGAACCTGATGGCGGAATTTCTCTATCCCTTCCTGTAACAACAGCAACAACCGGGTGTAATCAGCGACCTCGGTAAAGACCCGCTGAGCACCATTGGCACGCAGGCTCACATGGTAGATAGCGCCGGGAAAATGCAGTCGCGGTTTACGTGCCATCGTCAACCCTGTCGTTAGAAAGAGGGGAATTGTTTCTGGTTATCCACTTTGCTCCAGCTTTGCCGGTTACCGCTACGATCGACCTTTAATCCGGATCCTGCGTCTGCGCGCAGAATGACGAAATCACTACTGTGCAGGACAGGGGCTTGGCGTCATTCTGCGCAAAGCGAAGCACAGTCGCATAATCCATGTTCTCTTTGCTGACATACCGGCG
>CAZMFD010000027.1:0-39300 GCA_964565445.1 uncultured Geobacteraceae bacterium | reverse complement strand
AGGGTGGAAGTCTCTGGTTGTTGCTTCAGCACCTGTTGCAGATGGGCAACCGCTGTGGCCGGGCAGCCAAGGACATTGCGTCCTTCTCCGGTTTCACGCAAGTCTCCCTGGGCATAAAGAGCAACGGAAAAAGTTTTAAGCTTCTCTAGCAGTCCGGGACCCAGATCAGCGACATAACAGGGAGGGCCGATCAGCAGACAGCCATGCAGGACATCATCGGCAACGACATCGGCGGCTGAAAACTCCCAGTCAGGATAATGGGACTGGACAATCTCGAAGGCATGAGCGACCCAGTCAACGCAGGCGAGAATTGCCGCCGGATCGTCGGTCACTGGCGGGGTTCGATGAAAATGCAGAACCAGTTCCGGTTCAATCTTCGGCTCAGTGAATCCACCAAGAGAACAGTCCACCCCACTCGAATCGATAGACGTGACCGTCGGCTGATACAAAGGGGCCCATAAAGGCTGATCAACACCGTAGCGCGCCCACATGGCGGGATTGGTGAAACCGATTTTGCGGCCGACCATCACAGCCCCCTGTTCAAGCCGCCGCTGGTGGTGAATTCGGGCTACGGCATAGGCCGAGTCAAGATCGAAAGCGGGATAGCGGACAGAAAATGGGTCGATTTGCCGCACAGCAGTTTGTGCAGCTGAAATGTCGGCAGCAATCTGCTGCAATGGAAGATTCGGCATCATGGTAACGTCTCTTTAGTTGTCGGCAAGATCAGCAAAAAAATGGACCGAACAGCAGGTTAAGTCGGCACGACAGAACTGAAAAAACGTTCAACCGCATCAAAAAGTCAAACACAGTAGTTCATACCATAGTGCCGGAAGTGGGGGCAACACAGAGTGTTTGTATTTGACGAGACAGGGGCAACCACCTTAACGGTGGCTGCCCCTGTTTTCAAGTGAGCTAAAATATTTTAGCCTAATCGTGACTCTCATAGGTGCGCCGGATCAGCAATGCAATACAGCCGCCGAGAATCAACAACAGCACCAAAGCCCCGCCGGCGATCTTACGCTGACCGAGGGTTTCTTCGAGGTCATCAACCGTAGCCTTGGTTTCTTCCAGTTCGGCTTCGAAACCAGCAGTTTCGGCGCGGATTTTCTCGATATCGACACTATGGAACAGACGCCGAAAATCATTCCGGGTCGCGAACAACTCATTCTGCAAGCGTTCGGTATCAAAACCAACGCGATAAAGGGAAGTGATTGATGCTTCCAGGCTGCTGAGCATCTCTTCGGTGTCGCTAATCTCCTGTTTGATCAACGCCGGCTTATCATAACTGTGACAACGTGAACAGCTGACTTCATTTATCAAGTCGATAGTAGCTACCTGTACGGCGTGATTTTCATGACAGCTGACACAGTTGGGGCCACCTGATTCAACCAGCTGACCGTGCAGACTGGCACGATAATCCTCTTCCACCCCAACGTGACAGCGACCGCAGAAGGCCGGGACCTCAGCATAATCCGGCACCCCGATAAAGCCTCGCTCAGCCGTCATGGCCTCGACATAATCAGTGGGGTCACCACCATGACAATCGTGGCAGGAAACCCGGTGAAGAGCATGGACACTTGTATGCCACTCAGCGGTCGGAATTTCTCCAAGCTGACCGGAAAGTCCGGCATGGCATTCGATACAAACACTGGTGTCAGCAGCAAAAGCGCTTGAGCCGGCCAGCAAAAAAATAATCAACAGAAAGAACAGCTTGCTCAGTAATATTTTTTTCATGAATAGTGCCCCCATAGTGACAGGCCGACAAACAGTAGAATCCCCAGCAGGCAGAGGGTAACAAACAGTGGCCGATGGGCCGGCCGCCGCTCCAATCCACGATCAAAAAACGGTAACAAGGCCAGAAAACCCATCGCCACCCCCTGGGAGGCCAGGCCTAAAAGTTCACTGGGGAAAATTTTCAGCGCCTGATAGGCCCAGAGGAAATACCATTCCGGCTTGATATCCTGTGGGGTATTAAAGGGATCGGCAGGTTCCAGAGCAGCGGGCGGAATAAACAACCAGGGAGCGAAAAAGGTCACTCCGACCAGCAGCGCCAGGGCGAAAAAGACCATGGACAGATCTTTGACAGTGTAATTAGGATGAAAAGGGATGCCTCCGGGGTGCTCCTCGTGATGAAAACTGCGCGGAATCTCGGTCGGGAGATAGTCATCACCAAAGGGGGGCTTGGAAATACCAATACGACGGACACAGAACAAATGAAAACCCACCACTGCGAAAAACACCAGGGGCAAACCCATCACATGCAGAGCGAAAAAACGACCAAGAGTCGCTTCCCCCACGTTAGGGCCGCCGCGCATAAAGGCAATTATCTGATCACCGACAACCGGGATGGCACCTGCAGCATCTGTCGCAACTGTCGTTGCCCAGAAAGAAAGCTGACTCCAAGGTAACAGATAGCCTGTCAGACAAAAGGCCAGGCCAATATTAAGCAGAATAAAACCGGACAGCCAAGTGAGCTCACGCGGGCGCTTGTAACTTCCCATGAACAGTACCGACAGCATATGCAGCAGAATAAACAGAATAATGATATTAGATCCAACCGCGTGCAGATAACGGATCAACCAGCCGTAGGGGATTTCATTCATGATGACGGTTACACTGGCAAAGGCCTTTTCCGTATCGGGAACGTAGTAAACCAGCAACAGCAGCCCGGTGAGAAACTGCAAACCGAACAGAGCCAACAGAACCGACCCCAAGGTGTACCAGATATTGACGTTACGCGGCAGCAGATAGCCGCCCAGATTGCTGTGCAGCAGCTCGCGAACGCCAAGACGCCGATCCAACCAATCGACTGTTTCTTTCGCTAGATTCATCGCCATCTCCTTAACCGATCAAAAGATCATCACCATCGATGGTGACAGTATATAAATCCAGAGCGCTGGGCGGCGGGCCGCCGAGTACCTGCCCGGTGGAGGAAAAACGTCCGGCATGACAGGGACAGAGAAAATCCTGGGTATCATTCTGCCACTTGACAATACAACCAAGGTGCGTACAGACGGCATTCAGCGCGACAAACTCTCCCGCCCGGGGCTGGACAACAACCGCCGGACGCCCCTGATAAGCGAAAAAATGGGCACCCCCAATCACTACCAGATTGCGGGCAACACGCACCTGACTGTCTTCACCGCCCCGTTCAACGGGGGCGAGGAACCGGAACATTGACCAGCCAAAAGCTCCAGCTGCAAAGGCACCGATAGCCGCCAGAATAATACCCAGAAACGTTCTTCTTTCACTAGGGGGGGCAGGGGCTTCACTCATACAAACTCCTTGATAGTAGCTAACTCTAACAACATACGGCGACAATCGTTACAAGACAATAACATCCATTGCCAGCGAAAAACTCGAGCGGAACTATAGCACAAAGATTATCTCAAGATAATCATTAACCTGCTTTTGGGTGAAATTACCTTTATTCCTTCAACCTCAATGTTTTTTTGTTACTTGCTGCGTAACTGTTCTTGCCGTAACCAGTAAATAAGCCCAAAACTGTCAAATAGCCCTCTTTTTCTGAATAAAAGTTCAATAAATATAGTATGTTGTGGAAGAAAAAAAGAAAGGCTGAACCGTGTCCTTTCAATTGACAAAGGTTATTTTTTCCTGTTATAGATTACTCTTATTAATTTTTGATCAGGGAGCAGCAATGTCAATAGCGGATAAAGAGCAAAGAATTCTTTTTTCACGGGCAGACATTGCCGCCGAGGTCGAACGTTTGGGCGAAGAAATTTCCCGTGATTTTGCTGATCAGGAAGTCATGCTGATTGGTGTTTTAAAAGGTTCTTTTATTTTCATTGCCGACCTTATTCGCGCCATCAAAGTGCCAACCGTTATTGATTTCGTGCGTCTGGCGAGCTACGGCTCAGAAACCAGTACGTCCGGCATTATCGAGTTTCGTAAGGGGCTGGAAATGCCCATTCGTGGTCGTCACGTAATTATTGTCGAAGATATCGTAGACAGTGGCTACACGCTGGAATGTCTTTACCACAAATTACTTCTCCAGGAACCGCGAACGTTAAAAATCTGCACTTTGATTGATAAACGTGGACGGCGTGAAGTCGAGATCGAAGCCGACTACGTTGGCATGACCATGGAGGATGGCTTCATCATTGGCTATGGCCTTGACCACGACGAACGTTATCGCAACTTGCCGGACATCCACCTGGTCAATAACGTCTGACATTATCCTGCGGATGAGCCGGCTTGATGGCCGAATGATTCGCTGAAACTCTCGACTCACTCCTTAAGGAGATCGCTATGGTTATTACCTGCCCTGAATGCTCCACCCGTTTTAATGTTGCCGAAGAACGCATACCCAATACCGGAGCGAAACTGCGCTGTGCCCGCTGCCGGCACGTTTTTATGGTCCACAAGCCGGTGCCGGAAGAAGAGACAATGGTGAGCTCAGCGCCGAAGCCGGACAGCCCTAGCGAAGCCCAACCAGCCGTCAGCGACAGCGTCGACACCTTTTCCCACCGCCCGTTGGGTACCCCTGATGACCCAGCGAGCTTCAGCGATGTTGATACCAACGACAGCGACTTTGACTATGATCGCTTCCGCGAACTTGATACCAGCGATACGACGACTGAAGAGTTTACCTTTGGTAACGAAGAAGAACTGGCACCCCCTCCGGCGCAGGACCTTGAGTCCGTTTCTGAACCGCCAAATGCGCTGCTTAACGCCCCGCAAGAGCAGGAAGAAGCCAAGGAACTGACTTCTGCTCCGGTCCAAAAGCACAAAAAAGCTACAGCACCCGGCAGTTCAGCCTTTTCGATCTTAATCAAGGCCATGCTGCTGATCATTCTGGCCGCCCTGATCATTGGAGGTGTCTATATCTATCTTGATGGACCCGAAAACATCAACGACAAACTCAAGCAGTACTTTGGTCAGACTAGCGAGGAATCGCCAGGCATTGATCAGATATCCCTGGGGACCCTGGAGGGCCGGTTTTTACAAAATGAACACGCCGGGGAGCTTTTCCTGATTCGTGGTGAAGCCATCAATAATTTCAATCAGCCCCGGTCAGCTATTCAGGTCAAAGGAGTGTTGTACGATCAACATGGCAAACCACTGATGCAAAAGACCGTATTCTGTGGTAACCCGATCAGCGATGAGCAGTTACGCACCCTCCCCTTTGATGATCTAGAGCAACTGATGGGGAACCAGTTTGGCAAAGACCTCAGCAACATGAAGGTTGACCCGCGAAGAAATATTCCCTTTGACATTGTCTTCAAGGATCTACCGGCTAATATTGCCGAATTCAGCGTTAACGTCACTTCCTCCCGCCCAACCGCCCGCTGAATCTCGCGCCTGTCCAGCACACCAGCATACCTCCCCAACTCTTCAGCAACAGCCCTGAATCATCCATAAAAAAAGCGGCGACCGTCAATAACAGCCACCGCTCTCTTATCTCATACTGTACGGCAATGATCAGCCTGGGCTGATTGCATCCACCGGACAGGAGTCAACGCAGGCACCACAATCGGTGCAGGTTTCTGCATCAATGGTGTAGATGTCGCCTTCAGCAATTGCGTCGACAGGACAGGTTGGTTGGCAGGCGCCACAAGCAATACATTCGTCAGAGATTACATAAGCCATGGTTTTTTCCTCCTGGAAATTAAGGTCTGGTATCACCTGATATGGTTATACCCTCGTAACAGATGGCACTTTACCCGATCTCACCTTCCTTTGTCCAGACCTGAAAAACACTTGCGAAAAATGGTGCAATCGCGCTAGCCTGTGCCCTGAATTGTATCAGTATTTTTTTATGGTTAAAGGTGCTGGAGCAACAGATTCCACCATAACAATCTCAGGGGCGGGAAGGCTTCCGAACTGTTTTTTTTTAATTTGCCGACAAAGGAGATGACAACATGGACATTCTGGCGCTGAACTGCGGGAGCTCATCGGTCAAATACCAATTGTTTGACTGGAAACGCAAAGAAGTAATCGCCAAGGGGATGGTTGAACGCGTTACCATCGGCGATTCCTACATTATTCACGAAGTACCGGGACGCGAAACCTACCGCGAAGAATATGAATGCCCCGATCACAAAACCGCCGTTCATCTGATTGTTAAAACCTTAAGCAGCAAGGAACACGGCGTCGTCACCGATATGAATCAGATATCCGCAGTTGGCCATCGGGTCGTTCATGGCGGTGAAAAATTCACTTGTTCGGTCCGTATTGACGATCATGTCCTTGATGCCATCAAGGAGGTTCAACACCTTGCCCCATTGCACAACCCGCCCAATATTTCCGGCATTGAAGCGGCTCAGGCGGTTCTCCCCAAGGTTCCACACATTGCCATTTTTGATACCGCTTTCCATCAGACCATGCCGGAACATGCCTATACCTATCCGGTGCCCCACGAATGGTATACCCAGCATGGCGTGCGCCGCTACGGTTTCCATGGCACCAGTCATCTTTATGTATCTAAGCGGGCGGCGGTTCTGCTCGGCAAGAAATCGGATCAGTGCAACATTATTACCATGCACATCGGCAACGGGGTATCTCATTGTGCCATCAAAAGTGGTATTTCAGTCGACACCTCCATGGGCCTGACCCCTCTCGAGGGAGCGGTGATGGGAACCCGCTGCGGCGATATTGACCCGGCAATCCCGGCCTTTATTATGGAACGCGAAGGGTTAAGTCCTAAAGAAATCGACAGCATCCTCAATAAAAAATCAGGAGTTTTTGGCATTACCGGTGAGTATACTGATCGTCGCGACGTTATCGAAGCGGCGGAGGCCGGCAACACCCGCTGTCAACTCGCCCTTGAGATTGAGTCCTATCGACTGAAAAAATACATCGGTTCCTACTGTGCCGCCTTAGGGCGCCTTGATGCGGTTGTATTTACCGCCGGAGTTGGAGAGATGGCGTGGTTGATCCGCGAAAAAGCACTGGACAACCTGGAACATATGGGAATCAAGCTTGATCGCGAAAAAAATCGCAATACCATGACCCGCAAACGTGAAACGATGATTTCCACCCCTGACTCGCAAATCAAAACCTTTGTTATTCCCACGGATGAAGAGCTGGTTTTTACCGAGGATGTTGTTGCTATCCTCGAGGGCACCTATACGGATCACATGAATTTCAGCTATTCTTTCGCACATGACAGTTTTCAGCGGCTCGGATAACCACAACAAATCAACCTTTACCACCCTGGTTTTTTATTCGACAGGGGGAAGCCAGGGGCTTTGACCAAAAAATGAGACACGGTCATTTTGTAGTTAAAAACTGACACAAGGGGACCCAATGGTCGGAACCGACAACGACATCCAGCAGTTACTCGCTCAACTACAGCAGGAAAATGGAGAACTCAAACAAACTTGTGAGGACCTGGTCAGTGAGCGCGAAGCCCTGGAAATGGCTCTTTCGGAGTTTGGCAACAAGCAACTACGTGCCGAAATTGAGGCGATGGAACTGGAGCAGATTTTCCTTTCCGTGAGTGATGCCATGTGGGCAGTTCGTGATGACGGCACCGTCATCAGAGCCAATGAGGCGATGGTAGCGATGCTTGGCAAACCAACCGCTGAAATTGTCGGCAAGAAATGCCGGGACCTGCTCAATTATGAACTCTGCCAAAACAACTCCTGCCCACTTGAGGTCTGCAGCACCCGCAAAAAACAAGAATTCGACGTTAGGTTGACGACAGGGCCAGATAGCTACGATCACTACATTATCAGTGTTGCCCCCCTGACCACCATTGTCGGCACAACCGCCATCATCAGCCAGTTCAAAAATATTACGGCGCGTAAAGAAGCGGAGCAACAGCTCGAAGAGTTGAACCGGACCCTTTCAGAAATGGCCCGAATTGATGGCCTGACCGGTATCGCTAACCGGCGCTTTTTTGACGAGGTTTTTGATAAAGAATGGAAACGCCTGGCACGGGAACAGCATCAGAATTTCGCATTAATTCTCGCTGATATCGATTTCTTTAAAAAGTATAATGACAATTACGGCCATCAGCAGGGGGATGATTGCCTGATCCTGGTCGGCAAGGCCCTTAAAGAAATTATTCTGCGCCCAAGCGACATGGCTGCCCGCTATGGCGGCGAGGAATTTGCCCTGCTGTTGCCTGGGATTGATCTTGCCGGTGCCGGAACAGTAGGAGAACGAGCCCGCCAGGCGATTGTCGAGCTGCAGATTCTTCACGAATATTCCGACGTGGCCGGACATATTACCATGAGCCTTGGCGGTGCCTTAATGACTCCCAGCCACGACAATTCTCCAGCTGACCTGATCGCATTGGCAGACCAGGCACTCTACCGGGCAAAAGAAAGTGGCAGAAACAACCTGTATCTGTCAGAAGATCAATAAACCTCTCCTCTTTTTTGATCACAAGCCGGAGATATGTCCGTCTTCAATCGCACGCAGATAGCCTCGCGCCCGAGCAATCAATTCTTGATCGTTAGATAAATCAATCGCTGCTAGAAAATAATGATAGGCGCTGGTCAAATAACGCCGATTTTTCAGCATCGCCTGACCCGCGCCCAGATACGCCTGATCAAGGTCGCTATCGCGCGGCCGCTCAGCAATCAGACGGCGGAACAGGGTCAAGGCTTCCTGATCCCGCTCCTGAGCCAACAGATGACCACCAACCATTAACAGATCAGCGGTCGCAACCTGGCTACGCTGTTCGCGACCGGTCAAACTAAAATAACAATGGGCAGCCTGATCAAGATCCCCCCGGTCTACGGCAGGACAGATACTGTTCAGAGATTCCAGCGGCGCATTGCCCTGCTGCGTCCTTGGCTTCTGGTGCATTGGAAACAAGCGACGGAAGTGATTCCCTCCCCAGGCGATCCCCAAACCCGCCAGAAAGCCACCAATATGGGCGCCGTGAGCAATACCACTACCCTGGGTTCCGGCAACAATAAACGGCAGCAGATTATCAATAATCAGATAAAAACCAAGCAACAAGCGGGCGGGCAGATAAATGGTTGTCACCAGAATGGGGAATAAAAAGATCAGGCAACGCACACGGTTTTTGGGAAACCACAGAAAGTAGCATCCCAGCACACCAAAGATCGCCCCGGAAGCTCCGATCAACGGGATCTGTGAATTCAGCGAAAACAGTGAAAAAAACAGGGTTGCTGAGACACCACAACCTAAATAAGCCAGCAGATAGCGGAGGTGACCAAGACGATATTCGACGTTATTACCGAAAATATAGAGAAACATCATATTGCCGGCCAGATGCATCAAACTACCATGCAGAAACAAAGAGCTGAACAGGGTCGGCAGTGAGGCGTCAGCGGGTCTGAAACCGTATTGAAACACCAACAGATCGTGAGCATTCAGGTGCTGTAGAACCTCGCGCGCAGATATTCTACCATACAAACCAAAGGATCTGAGGTATTCCAGCAGCACTGGGTCGCTCAGATCCACCCTGGTACGGATTGCCGGGAAGGTGATAAAAAGAAAAACACCAATATTCAGCGCCATCAGTCCCCAGGTGACATAGGGACGACCAGGCGCTTTAGGCGTGTCGGCGATGGGGAAAAACATTGCAATCCTGTCAGTTGGCAGGCAATTATAATAGCACAATATGCCGTTGCCGGAATTTTCAGAGCGCCAAGGTTTTTACTATGAGTCTTTTGTTTATCCTGGATATGGTCGGCATCGTCGCTTTCGCCGCATCCGGAGCATGGGTCGCTGTCCGCAAGGAAATGGATCTGTTCGGCGTCCTTGCTTTAGGGATGGTTACGGCGATCGGTGGCGGCACCCTGCGCGATCTGTTGCTTGGTGATTTGCCCCCTTTTTGCCTGCAGAACGAAATTTATTTGTGGGTGCCGGCAGCTACGGCAGTGCTGGTTTTTGTCATGCATCGCCACCTGCCCAACCTGATGCAACCATTACTCTATCTCGATGCCATTGGGCTGGGTACCTTTGTCGTGATTGGCGTGAGCAAAGCACTGATGTTTGACACCGGGCCCTTTGGTGCCGTATTGATGGGTATATTAACCGGCACTGCAGGCGGGGTTATCCGCGACATTCTCGCGAACGAAGTGCCCTTAATTCTGCGCCAGGAAATTTACGCCTCCGCCTGTATTCTTGGTGGTATTCTCCTGGTCTTTCTGACGCACCTTGAATCGCCGGAGCAGCTCAACATGCTGCTGGTTGCCGGCAGCGTTATCCTGGTGCGGGTTCTGGCCATCCGCTACAACTGGTCACTACCCAAAGCCCCAATACAATAATTTTTCTCTAGCTTCGATAAGGACATCAACATGCAGCAGATCAAATTCAGCGACGGCACAACACAAAAACCCGGGAAGATCATCGGCCTCGGGCGTAACTATCTGGATCACATCCGCGAACTTGGCAATGCCGTACCTGAGCGTGCGGTCATTTTCTCCAAACCCCCGAGCAGCCTGCTGGATGATGGCGGCATCATCATTCTACCCGAATTTGCCGAAGAATGTCATCATGAACTGGAACTGGCCGTACTGATCGGCAAAACCGGCAAGAAGATCAGCACTAAAAAGGCTCTTGATCATGTCGCCGGCTACGCTGTTGCCCTTGATCTGACCCTGCGTGACCTGCAAGCAGAACTCAAGGAGAAGGGACTGCCGTGGGATATCGCCAAGGGGTTCGACACCTCCTGCCCTCTTTCTGCTTTTGTTCCGGCTGACCAGGTGAGAACCCCCAACGGCCTTGAACTGCAGCTCAAAGTCAATGGTAAGATTCGCCAGCAGGGGAACACCGCGCAGATGATGCGGTCGATTGAAGAGATCATCGCTGAGATCTCCATCTATTTTACCCTCGAGCCCGGCGACATCATTCTCACTGGAACCCCATCCGGAGTTGCCAAACTCAACCGTGGCGATAGGCTTGAGGGGAACATTGAGCAGGTCGGCACCTTAAAGGTATCAGTTGCGTGAGTAAGCGCTTTGCCCTGATCGGACCCGGCCGGGTTGGTTCGGCCATCACCAGAGCCCTGTTCGAGAACGGCTACCAGCCGGTTGCTGTGATTGGTCGCAGCCTGCACCCAACCCGTGAGGCCTGCACTTTTATCGGCTGCGACATAAGCTTGGCAACCACGGATCTACATGCTGCGAATGCAGCCGACCTGCTTCTGCTGGCAGTGCCGGATGACCAGATCGCGGCCGTTGCCGGTCAGCTTCAGCGAATCGCTAACCCCGATCGGGGAACCGTGCTGATCCATTTCAGCGGCGTCCATGCTGCCGCTGTTATGCGCCAACCCAAAACAGGGATGTTGTTGTTTTCAGTGCATCCCCTGCTCCCTTTTGCCGACCGCCGACAGGCCTTCGAGCGCTTGCACCTGGCGCCCTATATTGGCGAGGGGGACGAAGCTGCCTACCCACAAGCTGCAGCACTCTGTGCAGCCCTTGGTGGCCGGCTCGAGAGTATCCCAACAGCGATGAAGCCACGGTATCATGCGGCGGCTTGTCTTGCTGCTAATTATTTTGTCACCTTGATGGCCGAGGCAGCGAACCTGCTGCGCCAGTGTGGGATTGAACACAGCCGTGCGGAAACACTGATGCTGCCACTGCTACAGAGCACCCTTGACAACGTCACGGCCTGCGGCACCCGACAAGGGCTGACCGGCCCCATTGTCCGTGGTGATATCGGGACATTAAGCGCCCACCTGCTCGCCCTCCAGCAGCAGCCCGAACTCCGCGACCTTTATTGCCGACTAGGCTGCAGAACGGCACTTCTGGCACAGGACTCAGGTCGCCTCAAGTCCGACTCTGCCGCAGCCATTATCAGCTTACTAGAGCAAAATTCCACTTATCATGACGGAAAATAATCAAAAAAACACTTGCTTTTCTTTACTGTTTCAGTTAATTAATTATATTTATTAGTTTCAACTTAAAAGCTAATTATAACCTTCTATTTGCCTGATCAGGAAAGTGATGACCTCTATCGATCGCGCCGACAAGAGCTACGATTTGTCCAGGCTGCCTGCTGCCCCTCATATTCTGGTGGAACTTCTCGATTTGTGCCATCAGGACGATGCCGGTTTCGAGCAGTTTGCAGCGACCATCAACAAAGATGCCGGGCTCACTGCCAGGTTATTACAAATTGCCAACTCACCGGCTTTTCGTCAATGGAAAGACATCGCTGACTTGCGGCGCGTACTTATCGTCTTTGGCATGCGTGATCTCAAAACCATCGTTACGACCTGCGCAGTCGAGCAATTTTTCAGTCAATTCAGCACGACCTTCAACCACCAGGTTCGGCGGATCTGGATCCGCTCCATCTGCTGTGCTAACCTGTGTGAACGGCTGTCCCATTTACTTGGTTATCATAAGCCCGGGGAAGCGTTTCTGGCCGGGTTGTTGCATCAGTCCGGCATGCTGATTTTGATGAGCAACGGCAATAAAGATTACCTGCAACTCCTCGACAGCTACAACGAGGCACCACATAGCTTCGCTCAGTACGAAAGGGATCTGTTTCATATCGACCACTGCGAGATAGGGGCACTTCTGGTCCGGGACTGGAAGCTCGACTCATTTTTAGCTGATGCCATTCATTTTCAACGCTCCGCCATTGCCGAGCTGCGCAATGCTCCTGTTTTGCTGAAGATTCTCGCTGTGGCTGCAAGCTTTGCAAGCAGTCGCAACCTTCTTGACGATCCGGCAGCCCTGGCCAAAACGGCTGAACTACTGGGCCTGACCGCAGAAACAAGCCTGAATTGTGTGCGTGAAGCCTTGGAAAAAAGTAGCTCCATGTTCAGATCCCTGGGGATTACAGAAGCCGATGCCCTGGTTACCCAACAACCGGAACCCGCAAAATGGCTACAAGATGATAGCGCTGCCGTGCAACTAGGAGAAGCCGTTCGCCGTATTACCTTGGCCCACGTAACCAGCCCGGACGTAGACAAGGATTTAGAGACCTTTGCCAAGCAGATACGTATCAGCTTTTGCTCGGTTTTTCCTCTTCAGCAACTGTTGTTACTGCGTTACGATAGTAACCAGTCACAGCTGATCCCGGTGAATGACCTGGGTTACCATCAGCTCGATGAACTGGTCTGGCAGGAATCAGACGACACCAGCCGGATCGTAGCCGCACTGACTAGCGGCACGGAACAAACCCTAACCAGGGCACAAGGCTCCATCGCTGATCAGCAACTGCTGCGCCTGCTCGACAGTTCTGCCGTAACCCTGATCCCCCTGATTCACCAAAACACCAAACTCGGTCTTTTGGCCCTGGGATTTGACCAGGAACAGTCACGCTTGTCAGCGCAGGATAAATCGTTGATGTCCCTGTTCAGTGCCGAAATCGCCCGGCGCCAAATGGTGCTGAACAAAACCCTGGAGGGAAATGCCGGCCTTAGTGCAGATGAGCTCAGCCAGCTGATCCATGAAATCAGCAACCCCTTATCGATCATCAATAACTATCTTTACATTCTCGGCAAGAAAATTCAGCAGGACGGAACGGCCCAGGAAGAAATCCACACCATTTCTGAAGAGATTGAGCGTATCGGGCGCATCCTGCTGCACGCGAAGGGGCAACGCTCCAACATTGACCGTCAGGAGGAGACTGATGTCAACGAGCTTATTTGCGAACTCGATCTTATCCTTAAAAACTCGCTGTATGCGGCAAAACAGATAGAATCGACACTGCAGCTGGATAACAGTCTGCCACCGTTGCGCCACAATACGGACAAGCTCAAGCAGGTCCTGATCAATCTGCTAAAGAATGGCGTTGAAGCCATGGGACAGGCGGGCAGTATTCAGATTATCACCAGAGATAATATTTACCAGGAAGAACAGAGCTTTGTTGAAATCACCATAAAAGATAATGGGCCCGGTATTCCTCCGGCGGTTCTGCAGAAGCTGTTCAGTCCGGTCGTAAGTACCAAGGATGGGCACTCAGGCCTTGGGCTGGTGGTAGTGAACAAACTCATCAAAGAGCTGGGCGGCAGCATTTCCTGTTTTTCCAACGCAACAACCGGCACTGAATTCAACATTTTACTGCCGCGCAAAACCGCTTGATCCGATGGCGGCGAACTACAACTGATGGACGGATAAATCCAGATAAAAAACATAATTAAATGAAAACGGCAGGGGGAGATAATGACAACCAATGTTGATTCTGATCGTTGATGATGAAATCAAGGTCGCCCAAAGTTTACAACTGATCCTCAAACTGGAGGGGCTTGACACCCGGATTGCAACTTCAGGCGGCGCGGCCATTAAAGAAATAGCTCGGCTGCCTTACGATATCGTGCTGCTGGATCTGAATATGCCGCAGATTGACGGCATGACCGTACTTGATCACATCACTCGTAACCACCCTGATACCAGTGTCATTGTGGTCAGCGGCGAATCTGAGCTCAACAAAGCCATTCACGTTCTTAAAGCCGGAGCCAGGGATTTCGTTCGCAAACCCTACACCCCCGAAGAAATGATTTTTTCCATCAATAACGTGCGTGAAAAAATCCAATTGGAACGCGACAATAAAGCGATGATCGCGACCCTGCACGAATCAGAAGCGCTCCACAAATTTATTGTTCACCACTCCCCCGATCTGGTCTATATGCTCGACCACCAGGGCAACTTTACCTTTGTCAACAAAAACACCGCAGATCTTCTGGGGTACAACCGAAAGGAACTGCTGGGCAGACACTACAGCACTGTTATCTGCCCCGATGATCTGGATCTAGCCCAACGTTACTTTATGTCCAGTACGGCCTTGGCACACCACGACAGCATCGAGTTGCGCCTGCAAGGCAAAAAAAAGGAACGTGTCGTTCATGTTGAGATCCGCTCGATTCATATTGAACGCAAACTTGCAGGAGGCTACCGTTTAGGTCATGCACGCCGTCCTGCCACCCAGTCTATCGGCACCTATGGAGTTGCCAGAGACATCAGCGAAAAAAAACGCGCAGAAGAAATTATCCGGTTTCAGAACAACCACGACCTGATGACCGGTTTACCCAATCGCAGCCTCTTCCATGAGCGTCTTGATCAGTTGCTCTCTCGAGCGCGCAATACCAACGAAACCTTTGCCCTGATTCTGATTGACATCAATCGTTTCAAGCTGATCAATGACACCTACAGTCAGAGAGTTGGCGACAGTGTCTTGCACAACTTCGCCGAACGCCTGGGACGCTGCTGCACTGCCGTTGATACCCTGGCGCGCATCGGCGGTGATGAATTTGCATTACTGCTGCCAACTACTGGCCCTGCCGACAATTCTGCACAGGCTAGAGCCGAACGCATCCTTGATGAGACCATCATGCCGATTCGCGCTAATGGCCACGACATCCATCTTAGTGTGAGTATCGGTATCACCATTTATCCAGAGCATGGCAACAGTTGCCAGGATCTGATGAAAAATGTCGACACCGTACTCTGCAACCTGAAAAACCGTTCCATCAACTCTTATGGCTTCTACAATACAACCCTGGAGAACAAGAACAGTCAGAAGGTTTTCACTGAAAATCTGATCAGACAGGCACTAAAAAACGATCAACTGATTGTTCACTATCAACCTCTTGTTAACGTCAACACGCTAAGGGTAAAGAGCATCGAAGCTCTGGCCAGAATTCAGCTTCCTTCCGGCAATATCCTCATGCCGGGACAGTTTATCGAGACCGCAGAAGAAACCGCACTGATTCATGATATTGGCGAGCGCGTTATTGAAATTGCCTGTCGCGACCTCAAAGATTGGAACCACCGGGGAATCCATGTCCAGGTGTCGATCAACGTTTCTGCAGTGCAGTTGCAGATGAATAATTTTGCCGGAAAAGTGCTGGAACGGGTCCATTTTCATCGTCTCAGACCACAGGATATTGAACTCGAACTGACCGAGAATGTGCTGATTCAGGATCTCAAAGCCACCGTCGCCAACATTGTTGAACTAGCCGGTGCCGGCATCAACATCGCGGTGGATGATTTCGGCACCGGTTACTCGTCCCTCTGTTATCTGGATCGTCTACCCCTTAACACCCTCAAACTGGACAAGTCCTTTATCCAGAAAATTACTCCGGAGAACCCTGCTGATCCGATTATCCCGGCCATGATCAGAGTGGCCGAAGGACTGCAGCTACGCTTCGTTGCCGAGGGAATAGAAACCCTGCAACAGCACGAATACCTGCTAGCGCATGGGGGGGAAATTGGCCAGGGCTATTACTATAGTCGGCCGGTTGCAAAAGCCCAGGTAACCGACTATATTTTAGCGCACAATGACATGGCGGGGAACTTCCAGCAGAAAAAACGCCGGCAGGCGAGCTCCATGTAAGCGGAAACTCGCCTGCACTGTCTTATATCAGCGTAAAGCGGGGTTATTTATCCAGGATAGCGGCGTGGGCAGCTGCCAACCGCGCGACCGGAACCCGGTAGGGAGAACAGGACACATAATCAAGACCGATCTTGTGGCAGAAAATAACACTGGATGGCTCACCACCATGCTCGCCACAGATCCCTACCTTCAGATCAGGACGGGTTGAACGCCCACGCTCAAATCCGATTCTGACCAACTCACCGACCCCACGTTGATCCAGAGCAACGAATGGATCTTTCTTCAGTACGCCGCGTTCGACATAATCGGGAAGGAAATTGCCGGCATCATCACGGGACAACCCATAGGTAGTCTGGGTTAGATCGTTGGTGCCGAAAGAGAAAAATTCTGCCTCTTCGGCGATGGCGTCGGCTGTCAGACAGGCGCGCGGCAGTTCAATCATGGTACCGATCAGATACTTGACCTTGACCCCGTAGCGCTCACAGATGTCATCAGCTATTTTGACCGCATTCTCACGCAATATTCGCAGTTCATTGACATGAGCCACCAGGGGAATCATGATTTCCGGCTCAATCTCAAACTGTTCATCACGTACCAGTTCGCAGGCCGCCTCCATAATCGCCTGAACCTGCATGTTGTACACTTCCGGGTAGGTGATCGCCAGACGACAACCACGGTGCCCGAGCATCGGATTAAACTCATGCAGCTTTTCCACGTGCGATTTGACCTCAGAGAAGCGCAAGCCTACCGCCTGGGCTAATTCGGAGACGTCATCGTCGTTTTGCGGAAGGAACTCATGCAAGGGGGGATCGAGCAGGCGAATAGTAACCGGCAGTCCTCTCATCACCCGAAAAATCCCGAGGAAGTCACTTTTCTGCATCGGCAGGATCTTATCAAGGGCACGCTTGCGCCCGGCTAGATCCTTTGCCAGGATCATCTCACGAACGGTTTGAATCCGGTCCCCCTCAAAGAACATGTGCTCGGTGCGGCACAGACCAATGCCCTCGGCGCCAAAACCACGGGCGACCTTGGAATCGTAGGGGGTATCGGCGTTTGTCCGTACCCTCAGGCGCCGGACATCATCGGCCCAAGCCATCAAGGCGGCAAAATCGCCACAGACCTGCGGTTCGACCTTGGGAACATTGCCTAACAGCACCTCCCCGGCAGAGCCATCGAGGGTGATATATTCTCCGCGCTTTACGACCATTCCTGATTCAGTGATAAATTGCTGTTTTTCATAGTCGATCTTGATGACTCCACAGCCGGAAACACAACATTTCCCCATGCCGCGGGCAACAACAGCAGCATGGGAGGTCATGCCCCCACGCGCGGTGAGAATGCCGCGGGCAGCATGCATGCCATGAATATCCTCCGGGCTGGTTTCAACCCGAACGAGGATGACATCCTTCTTTAAACGCGCCATTTCTTCTGCTTCATCAGCGGTAAAGATGACCTGGCCACTGGCGGCTCCAGGTGACGCCGGCAAGCCTTTGGCGATGACGTTCTTCTCCGCCTTGGGGTCGAGGGAGGGGTGAAGCAGTTGATCGAGCTGATCGGGGCTGACCCGTAACACCGCTTCCTGCTCATTGATCAGCCCCTCGTTAACCATCTCTACAGCGATGCGGATGGCAGCGTGTGCTGTACGCTTACCGGTACGGGTCTGCAGCATGTAGAGTTTCCCCTTCTCGATGGTAAACTCAATATCCTGCATATCCTTGTAATGTTGTTCAAGCAGATCACGAATCTTTGCCAGTTCCTGGTAACTTGCCGGCATCACATCTTCCATCGCCGGCAGGTCACCTTCCTGGTGCTTGGCGCGATTGATCGGTTGCGGAGTCCGGATTCCGGCCACCACATCCTCACCCTGGGCGTTAACCAGATATTCACCGTAAAAGTAATTTTCACCGGTCGAAGGATCGCGGGTAAAGGCCACACCGGTGGCACAATCATCTCCCATATTGCCGAACACCATCGCCTGAACGTTGACGGCAGTACCCCAATGGGCCGGGATGCCGTTGAGTTTGCGATAGGTGACAGCGCGAGGGTTCATCCAGGAGCCGAACACCGCACTGATCGCCCCCCACAATTGTTCCAGCGGGTCTTCGGGGAAATCCTGATTCAGGGTTTGTTTGCAACTCGCCTTGAAATCCGCAACCAGTTGTTTGAGATCATCGGCAGACAGCTGGGTATCGAGGGCGACGCCGCGTTGTTGTTTTTTCTGGTCAAGGAGGTGTTCGAGGATTTCACCATCCATCCCCATGACCACATTGGCATACATCTGAATGAAGCGGCGGTAGGAATCATAAGCAAAACGTGGGTCATTACTCTGCTTGATCACCCCTTGGATGGTCTGATCATTAAGGCCGAGGTTGAGAACCGTATCCATCATCCCCGGCATGGAGGCTGGAGCGCCGGAACGCACCGACACCAGTAGCGGGTTGGCAACATCACCGAAACCTTTTCCCATGCGTTTTTCAAGCAGCTGCAAAGCGTCAGTTACCTGTTGGCGAACCGCAGCAGGATATTGCCGGTCGTTGGCATAAAAGGCCTTGCACACCTCGGTGGTCATGGTAAAACCCGGCGGTACCGGCAGACCAATAGAAGTCATTTCCGCAAGATTCATTCCCTTGCCGCCCAGCAACTCACGCATGGTGTTGTCGCCGTCAGCCTGACCCTCTCCAAACAAATACACGTATTTTGCCATCCAGATCTCTCCTCGCAGGTAAAAGTACCACCAATAACTACCGCCTCAGGACAAGCGACTGAAATCGGCAATTCCGCTGAACAGTGCGGATATGGCCGTTAACAGCGCCAGTCGATTGTTTCTGATTGATTCATCATCTACCATCACCATCACACCATCAAAAAAGGCATCAACCGGCTGCCGCAAGCGGGCAACAGCTTCCAGGGCCGCAACGTAATCACCCCGGTTAACAGCGGCAGACACATCTTGTTCGACCAATTGCAGCTGCTGATACAAAGCCTTTTCACTGGCCTCCACCAGCAGGTCGCTAGTGACCCGGGCCGCAACCGGCTGCTTAACCATATTACCGACCCTCTTGAAGGCTACGCTGAGTAGATCAAAGTCGGCACGTTGCTTCAACGTCGTCAGTGCTTTGATCCGCGCCAAGGCATCGACCGGTGCAGTAAAAGAAGCGCTCAATACGGCATCAACAACATCGGCCGGATACTGTTGTGCCAACTGATTGACCAGACGCAGGCGGATAAAGGTAACCACATCCGCCACAACATCTGGTGCCGGGCGCTGGGACTTGCTATCCAGCAGGGCGACACTGCGAGACACCAGATCCGGGATGGACAGGGCATAGTCACGATCGAGGATAATGCTCAAAATACCGATAGCATTGCGCCGCAGGGCGTAAGGATCAGCGGTTCCTGTGGGGATCAACCCGACGCTGAAACAGCCGCAGATGGTGTCAATTTTATCAGCGATAGAGACAAAAGCGCCAACATCGTCGGTGGGCAGCAGACCGCCGGCCTGGGTCGGCAGGTAGTGTTCGTAGATAGCGGTTGCCACGCGCGGATCTTCCCCTTCGAGCAGGGCATATTCGCGCCCCATCACCCCTTGCAATTCAGGAAACTCATACACCATGAGGGTTTCCAGATCGCATTTTCCAAGCCAGGCGGCACGCCGGGTCAGCTCCAGGGTGTCCGGAGCAAACTCTACTGCCAGTGTCGTGGCCAGTTCGCTGAAACGTTCAACTTTTTCAAAGCTGGTACCAAGTTGCGCCTGGTAGACAACCTTTTTTAAGGCCTCAAGACGCGCTTCAAGGGGGGCTTTTTGATCCTCACGCCAGAAGAACATGGCATCAGCCAGGCGCGCTTTAAGTACCCGCTCGTTGCCGGCAACAACCACGCCGGGGTCAATGGCATGGGTATTGGCGACAGTAATGAAATGGGGAAGTAGTTTTCCCTGCCGATCAACCAGGGTAAAATAGCGCTGATGTTCGCGCATACTGGTAATCAGCAGTTCCGGCGGCAATTGCAAAAAGCTGCCCTCAATACTACCGGCCAGGGCCTGCGGTGACTCAACCAGAAAGGTGACCTCCTGCAATAATTCGTCGTCAGGATTAATGCGGCCACCCAGCTGCTCAGCAAGGGCTTGCAACTGCTCTTCGATCAGCTGACGGCGGGCGACAATATCAACAATGACATGCTGCCGGCGCGCATTTTCAATATAATCCGTAACGCCGTCAACACAGAATTCATCCGGCGCCATAAAGCGATGCCCACGTGAACGGTTGCCGCTTTGGAGATCACCATAGGATACCGGCACAACTTCGCCACCATAAAGGGCCACGATCCAGTGAACCGGTCGGGCAAAGCGGACATCCAGGTCTTTCCAGCGCATGGATTTTTTGAAACTGATTTTATTAATGACCCGGGTCAGGATCTCGGACAGGTGATCGCTGGTGTTCCCCCCTTCAATTACCTTTGAGATACCAAGGTACGCCCCTTTTTCAGTCTGCACGATTTTCAGATCCGCGACCTCAACGCCGTTGGTGCGGGCAAACCCGATGGCAGCTTTGGTTGGCTGGCCGAGCTCGTCATAAGCGATGCGCGCCGGCGGGCCGGTCAGTTCGAGTTCCTGGCGCTGCTGTATCGTCGATACCTCAGCAACAGAGATAGCCAATCGCCGCGGCGTAGCAAAAGTCTTTACCTCGCCGTGACAAACACGGGCGTGTTCAAGCTCCTGACGCAGCAGGTTTTCCATATCGTTAAGGGCGCGAGGAATAAACCCGGCGGGTATTTCTTCCGTCCCTAATTCGAGAAACAGTTCTGCAGACATGTATGTCTCCAATCCTTGCAGGCAGTTGGCAACCGCTAGGTGCGATTATTTTTGCAACAGCGGAAAACCAAGTCGTTCGCGTTGTTCAACGTAGGCACTAGCACAGAGTTTCGCCATATTGCGCACCCGACCGATATATCCGGCGCGCTCGGTTACCGAAATTGCACCACGGGCATCAAGCAGGTTAAAGGTGTGAGAACACTTCAGGACAAAATCGTAAGCTGGAAATACCAGCTTTTTCTCGGCCAGGCGTAGCGATTCCTTTTCGTACATATTAAAAAGCTGGAACAGCATAGCGGTATCAGCTTCTTCAAAGTTGTAGTGGGAAAATTCCACTTCAGTCTGATGATGGACATCACCGTAACGAATCCCCTTGACCCACTCCAGATCATAAACATTATCCACCCCCTGCAGGTACATGGCAATCCGCTCAATACCATAAGTGATCTCTCCAGGGATCGGCTTTAAATCGATGCCACCACACTGCTGGAAATAGGTAAACTGGGTAATCTCCATACCATCGAGCCACACCTCCCAACCCAAGCCCCAGGCGCCCAGGGTTGGAGATTCCCAATCGTCCTCAACAAAGCGAATGTCGTGAGCAAGGGGATCAATACCAAAACTCTTGAGCGAATCGAGATACAGATCCTGAATATTGAGTGGCGAGGGCTTGAGAATCACCTGGAATTGATAATAATGTTGGAGTCGATTAGGATTCTCACCATAGCGCCCATCGGTGGGACGGCGAGACGGCTCGACATAAGCGACATTCCAGGGTTCAGGACCGAGAGCGCGCAAAAAAGTAGCGGGGTTAAAGGTTCCGGCACCTTTTTCGATATCGTAGGGCTGTTGAATAATGCACCCCTGAGCGGCCCAGAAGTTCTGCAGGGAAAGGATTAATTCCTGAAAAGTCACGGTTCCTCCAAGGGACAGGCAAAAGCCCGTTACAAGGGAAAAAAGAAAGGTCATGTGCGTTCGGGAGTTTAGCTATCACCCATAAGGATGTCAAGATTCACGGGCACTTAAGCGGGCGAGAAATTTCAACGAGTTCGGTTCACGGGGCAGAATCTCACGGAACACCTGGGAAAGGAGCATATGACCGTCACCAATCGTTGTGGTACCCAGCTTAAAACCGTCAAACTGTTGATGAGAAACCCGTAGCGAACGCGCTAGAGAGCCCATGCTGCCGAGGCCAACCTCAAGGTCGTTGACACCGGCACAATCGCGGCAAAGACTGCCGCCACGCCGGAAATCAAAACGAACCAGCTCATGATCGAATATTTTCAGACACTCACTACAGTGTAATAGATGGGGGATATAGCCGAGCAGATAAACCAACCGCAGCTCGAATAACAGACGCGCGACGGCGTGATCACCACCGCCATCAAGGTAGTCAAGATAGCTGCACAACAGCTCATAAATCCGTTGATGATCTTCTGCTTCAGCCGCCAGCAGCTCGACCAGCTCAACCCCGTAACCAGCCAGGGCCAGACGATCCAGATCAGTGCGCAAGCCACTGCGTGGGGTGAGCAGATCGGCATCCTGCAAAGTCCAGAGATCCCCGCGCCCCTGGCGCCAGTGAAAAACCGCATGGGTGAAAGGCTCCAGCGCCGGACCAAAGCGCTTACGGCTGTTACGTGCTGACCGGGCAAACCCCTTTTTTATCCCCCAAGCTGCGGTAAACACGCTGACGATGCGATCGGCTTCACCATAATTGATGTAGCGCAACACCACTCCTTCACAGCATAGCAGGGTTCCCTTCATGGTCTTACCCAGATCAGATCAACAACCGTAGAAAGATCGTAGCGGTACCGAAGTAGATGAGAATTCCGGTAATATCATTGGCGGTCTGAATAAAAGGGCTCGACGCAATGGCCGGATCGATTCCCACTTTTTTAAAAAAAGCCGGGACGATAACGCCCATACAGGCGGCTACGGTAATGGCAGCTACCATTGCAATGCCGACAACCAGACCAATATACAGATTCTGGTGCCAGCTCATTGCCACCAGCGCAATCACCACCCCACAGACTGACCCCATAATCAGACCAACCCGCAGTTCCTTGAAAAACACCTGACGCAGGCTGCCAAAATCAATCCGACCGGTAGCAAAGCCACGAATTAGAATGGTTGATGATTGACCGCCGACGTTTCCGCCCATACCGGTGATAACCGGAACAAAAGAAATCAGCATAATCGCCTGTTCAAGGGTTGCCTTGAACATCCACATGAGAAAGCCGGTCGTGACGCCGCCAAACAGAGTCATCAATAACCACGGCAGCCGCAAACGGGCGATCCTGAACGAGCGAAAACCGAGCAGTAGTTCCTCTTCGGTCGTCCCGGCCATCCGCAGGATATCTTCGGTCGCCTCATCGCGCATAACATCAATAACGTCATCAACGGTGATTACCCCCATGAGTTTACCATGCTCATCAACAACCGGTATCGCGAGAATATTGTACTTGGCAACCAGTTCAGCGACATACTCCTGATCCATATCTACCCGCACCCGGATAACATTGGTCGACATAATCGCGGACAGTTTCGTGTGGGGAGGTACAGTGAGCAATTGACGAAGAGACAAAACACCAACCAGGTGGTTATGCTCATCAGTAACGTAGACGTAGAAAACCATCTCGTAATCCTGAGCATCGTGTAATTTCTCAATCGCCTGCTTGACGGTAATATCCTGATTAAGAAAAAAAACATCCGTTGACATGATGCCACCGGCTGAATCCTCGTCATAAGCCAGCAAGCGCTCAACGTCGTCAGAATGGTCATCATGCATTTCTGTCAGCAAGTCTTCAGCAAGGGTATCAGGAAGACTGCGGATAAACAGAGCGCTGTCATCATCGGCCATTTGATGAACAACGGAAACCAGATAATCGCGATCAAGAAGATCGGCGAGCTCAGGCCAGGAATCGGGATCCAGTTCAGCGAGAACATCTGCTGCGCGTTCTAGGTCCGGGATCAAAGAGAGCAGGGTTTTTTGTTCCTGAATTGTAAAATAACGAAAGATATGTGCAATATCGGCAGGGTGGATCTTTGTAAGTACTTTTTTTAAGTTGGGAGTAGCATCACGGCGGAGTAATTTACTGATCGACTCCTGAAGCAAACGCATCTTGTTTTCGTGCATAATGTCCACCAATCCGGGTTAAAATTAGGCAGATTAACGTTTGCTGCGTATCTTTATCAGGCCTTATAAAGACAACACTGTCCCTCAGTCATTACCTGCAACAAAAAAAGGGCAAAGAGGAGTTAATCCCTTTGCCCTTAAAGATTTACCGAGTGGTTAAAATCAATTCGCGGCGGCTTCTTTCTGCTCGGTAGCAATTGATTCTTCGTCAGTATCATCAGTAACCGGGGCAACGTAACCCTCTTCAACCAACTCAATGATCGCCATCGGAGCATTATCACCAAGACGATTATCCAGGCGCAGAATGCGGGTATAGCCACCGGGACGGTCAGCATAACGCGGGGCAATCATCTCGAACAAACGTGCCACAACTTGCGGTTCACGAATGACACGCATAGCTTGACGGCGGGAATGAAGATCGCCGCGCTTAGCCAGAGTAATCATTTTTTCTGCTAACTTGCGCAATTCCTTGGCACGAGTAACAGTGGTTGTTATTTTTTCGTTCAGAAGAAAAGAGGTCACCATATTACGCATCATATGCTGACGATGGTCGGGTTTACGACCTAATGTTCTTCCTGATTTATTGTGACGCATTGGGATGTTCCTTTCTTAAACATTCACAGGACGATTATTCGTCATCCTGACCTTTTCGTATCAGTTTCAGGTATTCGGGATCAGGAAAAGATTCGATCTTCATCCCCAGGCCTAAGCCCATGTCGGCAAGGATATCCTTGATTTCATTCAGTGATTTTCTACCAAAATTTTGAGTCTTGAGCATCTCTGATTCAGAGCGCTGTACCAATTCACCAATCAGATTAATTTGAGCGTTTTTCAAGCAATTGGCGCTGCGAACTGACAACTCCAACTCCTCAACAGAGCGATAGAGGTTTTCATTGATCTTGTTCTTCTCGCCCTCTTCTTCCTCAATTTGTGGTTCCTGATCCTCATCGAAGTTAATAAAGATCTGCAGTTGCTCCTTGAGAATCTTTGCCGCAAAGGCAACTGAATCGTCAGGAGTGACACTACCGTCTGTATAAACTTCAAGGGTCAGCTTGTCATAGTCAGTCATGTTTCCGACACGAGCATTGGAGACATTGTAATTAACTTTGACGATCGGGGAAAACAGCGCATCAATCGGAATTGTTCCCACCGGGGCATTTTCATCGCGTCCGCGATCAGCAGACACATAGCCCTTCCCCATGGAGACATGCATATCCATTTCCAGGTCTGTTTCTTCGCCACAGGTAACAATGTGATGTTCAGGATTGAGGATTTCAACATTGCTGTCGGTGATCATATCACCGGCACGAACGACCCCCGGGCCCTTTTTAACAATACGAATGTTACGGCTATCATGGCCATGCAGGCGCACTTTAACGCCTTTAAGATTAAGAATGATATCGGTCACATCTTCGGTAACACCGGGCACATTGGAAAACTCATGGGCAACATTCTTGATGCGCACGGATGTAATGGCTGCACCTTGAAGCGACGATAACAAAACCCTGCGCAACGAATTGCCGAGGGTTGTCCCAAACCCGCGCTCAAAGGGCTCGGCGACAAACTTTCCGTAAGTTGTAGTCAGTTCGGTACCCTCAAGACGCTTGGGACTGATCAGATTTCTCCAGTTTTTGTACATATTTATTGAATCTCCCTCTCAAGAGTCCTTGGCGAGGTTGCGATTATTTTGAGTAAAGTTCGACGATCAGGCGCTCATGAACCTCTGGAGTCGTCAACTCTGCACGAACCGGTAAGGTCTTCATCGTCCCCTTGAAAGCATCACGATCAAGCTCAATCCAGGAAGGCAAACCACGCCGCATCACACTATCCAGCGATTCATTGATGCAGGCAATCTGACGACTTTTTTCAATCAGACTGATAACATCGTTGGGACGAATCAACTGTGATGGGATGTTGGCCTTATGACCATTGATCTGGAAATGACCGTGACGCACCAGGGTCCGGGCCTGAGCTCGTGACGCAGCAAATCCCAAACGATAGATTACGCTATCGAAGCGTCTTTCCAAAAGAATCAGCAGGTTTTCGCCGGTAACACCGCGCATCCGGTCGGCCTTGGTGAAATACAGCTTGAACTGTTTTTCCTGCAAACCGTACGAACGTTTAACTTTTTGTTTCTCACGCAGCTGCGCACCGTAATCAGAAACCTTGGAACGACGCTGCCCATGTTGTCCGGGTGCGTAGTTACGACGTTCCACAGAACATTTATCGGTGTAACATCTGTCCCCTTTAAGGAACAGTTTAGTGTTTTCTCTTCTGCACTGACGGCAGACAGGACCTGAATACCTAGACAACTTCTTCCTCCTTGTTGCTTAAACGCGACGACGCTTGGGTGGACGGCAGCCATTGTGGGGGATCGGAGTGACATCCTTGATCATTGTCACTGTCAGTCCGGCGAGGGAGAGCGCGCGCAAAGCTGACTCTCTACCGCTACCTGGGCCCTTGATATAGGCCTCAACCGAGCGCATGCCGTGTTCCATGGCCTTGGTTGCAGCTTCTTCCGCGGCAATCTGGGCGGCAAAGGGAGTGCTTTTGCGTGAACCCTTAAAACCTTTTGCGCCTGAGGTTGACCAGGCTACCACATTACCCATAGGGTCGGTGATGGTCACAATAGTATTATTAAAGGTTGACTGTATATGCGCGACTCCGCGCGCAATATTCTTCTTTTCAACCTTTTTACGTATAACTTTCTTACCTGATTTAGCCATGATAACTCCGCTTATTTCTTCTTGCCGGCAACAGTCTTTTTAGGACCTTTGCGTGTCCGTGAATTATTCTTGGTGTTCTGCCCACGTACCGGTAAACCTCTACGGTGACGAAGACCACGATAACACCCAAGGTCCATCAGACGCTTGATATTCATCGACACCTCGCGACGCAAATCGCCCTCAACGCGACAGTTATGGTCAACCAATTCACGAATTGTTGCCAGTTCAGCCTCGGTAAGGTCATCAGTGCGAGCGTTATAATCAACTCCTGCCTGACCAAGAATTTCTTTAGATTTGGTGCGGCCGATCCCATATACATAGGTCATTGCCACTTCAATGCGCTTGTTGCGCGGGAGATCAACTCCAGCAATACGTGCCAATTTTTCCTCCTAGGGCCTTATCCCTGTCTTTGCTTGTGTTTGGGATTCTCGCAGATGATCCGGATAACACCTTTGCGTTTGATTGTTTTGCACTTATCACAGATCTTCTTGACCGAAGCTCTTACCTTCATTGTGAGATCCTTTTCCTATCCATTTCCCATAAAAATTAAATGGGAGTTACTATGAATCAATCCGGGAGAGTATTTCCGGACCGTTTTCAGTTATCGCTACTGTGTGTTCAAAGTGGGCCGAACGTTTACCATCGACCGTCACCGCTGTCCAACCATCATCGAGAATCGACACCCCAGGTTTGCCGACATTAACCATCGGTTCAATTGCCAGTGTCATCCCGGGACGCAATCTGGGGCCGGTGCCAGGTGAACCGTAATTCGGTATTTGCGGATCCTCATGTAGCTGGCGGCCAATGCCGTGGCCGACAAATTCCCGTACTACGCTATAACCCGCATTTTCAACACAAATCTGCACGGCGTGAGAAATATCACTCAAAAAACCATCAGGCTGCGCAGCTTCGATACCCTGTTGCAACGACTGACGGGTAACATCAAGCAACCGCTGGGTTTCACTGTCGACCTCACCAACCGGAAAGGTAATTGCGTGATCACCGTAAAATCCTTCAGAGATCAATCCGAAATCGATGCTCAAAATGTCGCCCTCAGCCAACGGGATCGTATTGGGAAAACCGTGAACGATTTGCTCATTCCGTGATGCGCAAATCGTATAAGGAAAACCACCGTAACCCTTGAAAGCAGGCGTGACATTCCACTTACGACACTGATTATGGGCAATTCTATCCAACTCGAGGGAAGTAACCCCCGGCTTAATCTTGTCTCGCAGTAACATTAAAACTTCTGCGACCATACGTCCGGAACGTCGCATCTTTTTTAATTCTGCCTGAGACTTTAATACTATCAAATCAATGTGCCTGTAATCCTGCCAGAATCTCCTGCTGGACTTCGTCGATCCCAGTCATACCATCTACTGTTAGTAATATTCCGACACGACGATAATAATCTTCAAGGGGCGCTGTCTGTTGACGATATGCATCTATCCGCCGGCGGATTGTTTCTTCATGGTCGTCATCCCGCTGGATCAATTCACCTGAGCAGACAGAGCAGGAACCATCTGCCGCCGGGGGATCAAACTTAAGATGAAAACCCTTGCCACAGTTCTTACAGGCGCGGCGTCCGGTCAAACGTTCAACCAGAGCATTGATATCAACCTGTAAAGAAACGACGGCATTGAGTTGCTTATTCAGCTGAACCAGTGAATCGTTAAGGGCATCTGCCTGAGGAACTGTCCGGGGGAAGCCATCTAGAATAAATCCTTCGGCACAATCCGGCTCCTGCAAGCGCTCATGAACAATACCCACGACAACAGAATCCGGGACCAGATCACCAGCATCCATATAGGCCTTTGCTTTACGACCCATCGGGGTTGATGCTTTGACCGCCGCTCGCAACATATCGCCAGTCGAAATCTGCGGAATATTGAAATGCTTTTCCAATAAAGCAGACTGTGTACCTTTTCCAGCACCCGGAGGTCCAAGCAAAATTAAATTCATAGCAAAAAAACCTAACCGTGTCGCCCTTTGAGAGTGACACCCTTCATAAAACCTTCATACGAGCGCGATATCAGATGTGCATCAATCTGCGCTGAAGTATCCATGCCGACAGCAACAACAATCAGCAAGGCCGTACCACCAAAGAAGAATGGAACGTTCAGTTGACTAATCATGATTGTCGGTAACACACAAACCGCGGACACGTAAATGGCACCCGCAAAAGTCAAGCGGCTTAATACCGTATCAAGATATGTTGCAGTCTCCTTCCCGGGCCGTATACCTGGGACAAAACCTCCCTGATTCTTGATATTTTCAGCTACGTTAACTGGGTTAAAGGTTATAGCCGTGTAGAAGTAGCAGAAGAACACAATAAACGCAACATAAAATATGTTGTAGACCAGATGCTCCGGAGACAGATAGGCCGAGATCTGCTGAACCCATGGGGCATCAACAAAACTCGCAATGGTCGCAGGAAACATCATGATCGAACTGGCAAAGATAGGCGGAATAACTCCGGCCATGTTGATCTTCATGGGCAGATGACTGGATTGACCACCCATATTACGCATGCCGACAACCCGTTTTGCATAATGGATCGGCACTCTGCGCTGCGCTCGTTCCATGAAAACAATGGCAGCAACGGTGGCCAGCATCAAGGCCAGGATGAATATGATCACTGTCGGTGTCATCGCCCCGGTTTCAAGCAGCCGCAAGGTATTGACAATGGCCGATGGCATCCCTGCAACAATACCGGCAAAGATGATCAATGAAATACCGTTACCGATACCCCGTTCAGTAATCTGCTCACCCAGCCACATAACAAAAGCGGTACCAGCTGTCAAGGTAATCACTGTCATCAGGATAAAGCCTACACCCGGGTTCGGAACAACGGGTTCACCAGCCGGACCGACCATGCCCTGAAGGCCATAAGCCATACCCGCCCCCTGAATAACCGCCAGGACGATTGTTCCGTAGCGGGTATATTCGGTAATCTTTTTGCGGCCCTGTTCACCCTCCTTGGACAACTTTTCGAGGGGCTCATAGACAACCGTGAGCAACTGAAGAATAATAGAGGCACTGATATAGGGCATGATACCCAAAGCAAATACGGCCATCATCTCAAGAGCACCGCCGGTGAATGCACTGACAAGACCCAACAGTGTTCCCTCGCTCCCAGCAAAGAACTGCGATAGAACCTGGCCGTCAATACCTGGGGTTGGGACGTGGCATCCGATACGGTAAACTGCAAGAATAGAAAGAGTGAAAGCAATCCTGCGGCGCAATTCCGGTATTGCCAGAATATTCTGTACAGTTGATAGCATTAAATAACCTCGGCCTTACCACCTGCAGCTTCAATTTTGTCGATGGCAGCGCGGCTGAATTTATGGGCCTGGACAGTTAATGGCTTAGACAGTTCACCATCAGCAAGAATTTTAATTCCGTCCTTCATTTTTTTCACCAGACCCGCTTTGCCATAGAGCTCGAGATTAATGGTTGTCTCCGCATCGAAACAATCAAGGTCACGCAGGTTAATAAGATTAAAATCTTTTTTATTGATCGAGGTAAAGCCACGCTTGGGCAAACGCCGTTGCAGAGGCATCTGTCCACCCTCAAATCCGGGCTTGATACTGCCACCACTGCGGGCCTTTTGACCCTTGTGACCCTTGCCGGAGGTTTTTCCTGTGCCGGAACCTGGACCACGACCAATGCGTTTTTTATTTTTAGTAGAACCGGGTGCCGGTTTCAATTGACTTAAATCCATGATACTGCCCTTTATTCTGTGATCAGTCCTCAACGACAACCATATGCTCGACTTTGCGGATCATTCCACGTATTTCAGGAGTGTCCTGCAATATCACTGTCTGATTCATGCGCCTAAACCCGAGGCCTTTGAGTACATTAGAAAAATAAGCCTTACGGCCAATAGGACTCTTTTTTAAGGTGACTTTAACTTCTGTCGCCATCCTGCGTCTCCCTGATTTCTTGCTTAAGGCTGATTGATTCCGCGGCGTGCGTTAATTTCTTCAGGGCTCTTAAGCATCTTTAAAGCATTAATAGTAGCTTTGACGACATTGTGTGGGTTGTTCGTACCCAAACACTTAGTCAGTACGTTACCAACACCAACGGACTCAAGAACCGGACGCACAGCGCCTCCGGCAATAACACCAGTACCCTCAGACGCAGGTTTCAGTAACACCCTGCCGGCTCCAAACTTGCCGATAACGTCATAGGGAATTGTGCTGCCTGGTTGAATCGGAACCTGAATAAGGCTCTTCTTGGCTTGTTCGACAGCCTTGCGAATCGCTTCCGGAACTTCTTTCGCTTTTCCAAGACCATAACCTACATGACCATCACCATCACCGACAACAACCAAGGCAGAAAAGCTGAATCGACGTCCACCTTTTACAACTTTGGCATTTCGATTGATGTGAATAACGCGGTCGGTCAATTCCAACTTATCTGGATCAATGCGCAGCACAGATCATCTCCTCTATAGTTTGAGTCCAGCTTCCCGTGCCGCATCGGCCAGAGCCTGAACGCGCCCCTGATACAGGAATCCATTTCGATCAAAAACAACATGGTTAATATTTTTTTCCAGTGCCTTACGAGCAACAGCTGTACCTACAACCTTCGCAGACTCAACATTGCCCTTATTGTTCATATCGATGCCGCTTTCTACTGTTGAGGCGGCTACCAGAGTAGCCCCTGCTGTGTCATCAATAATCTGGGCATAAATATGTTTTGCACTGCGAAAAACAGAAAGCCGGGGGCGCTCACTTGTACCACGAACTTTTTTACGCACGCGGGCTTGACGCTTGAGTCGTGCCAGACGTCTGGTCTGAGAAACATTCACAGTTTTGCTCCTTGCTTTAAAATCATCTATTTACCAGCTTTTCCGGCTTTACGCAGAATACGTTCATCGGCATATTTAATCCCTTTACCTTTGTAAGGCTCAGGGGCGCGGAAAGAGCGTATTTTTGCGGATGTAGAGCCGACCAGCTGCTTATCGATGCCGATGACGCTCAGTTTGGTCTGCTTTTCAACCTCAACCGAGATACCTTCAGGCAACTCATATACCACTGGATGGGAATAACCAAGAGACATGGTCAACA
The DNA here is from genome assembly GCA_964565445.1 of uncultured Geobacteraceae bacterium. Lineage (GTDB taxonomy): Bacteria > Desulfobacterota > Desulfuromonadia > Desulfuromonadales > Geopsychrobacteraceae > Pelovirga. Next base: position 7,323 of record CAZMFD010000027.1, on the reverse strand, counting down.
CCTTACCACTGATTTCAGCGCGGTAACCAACACCGTTAATTTCAAGGGCCTTTTTAAAGCCCAGAGAAACACCAACTACCATGTTATTAATCAAGGAACGGGTCAAACCATGCAATGCCAGATCAGTTTTTTCGTTACTGGGACGGTTAACAACAATTTGTTCGGCCTCCACAGCAATGATCATACGATCATGCAATGGCCGCTTCAGGGTTCCCTTGGGTCCAGTCACAGTCATCTCATTGTCGCTCAGAGACACCTTTACCCCGGCTGGAATGGGGACTGGCAACTTTCCTATACGTGACATTTTGATACTCCTCGCTCTGCTCTACCAAACGGTACAGATAACTTCGCCACCAACATTCTCACGGCGCGCAGAGACGTCGTCCATGACACCCTTGGAGGTCGACAAGATAGATACCCCAACGCCGTTTTTCACCCTGGGAACCTTATCTGTACTGACATATACGCGGCATCCCGGTTTGGATATTCGCTTGATCTCATGGATAACAGGGTCCTGATTTTCATCGTATTTCAGAAAAATACGTAGGATACCTTGCTTGCTATCACTGATGACCTTGAAATTTTTTAAGTAACCCTGTTCATGCAATACGGTTGCAACAGCAACCTTTATATTGCTCGACGGCACATCAAGCTTTGCGTGACCGGCCATCCCCGCATTGCGAATACGGGTCAGCAAGTCTGCCATCGGATCTGTCATGGACATAGATGATTCTCCTTAACGCTGTTACCAGCTGGACTTGACAACTCCGGGAATTTTCCCCGCTGATGCCAGTTTCCGCAGACAAATTCTGCACATATCAAATTTACGATAATAAGCACGTGGACGACCGCAAATCGGGCAGCGATTATACTGACGAACACCGAACTTCTGGGTTCGTTTTGATTTAGCAATCATCGATTTCTTTGCCACTGTTTCCTCCGCTTCGGTTTATAACTATTTTCTGAACGGCATGCCGAGACCGGACAATAAAGCGCGTCCCTCTTCGTCATTTTTAGCCGTTGTGACAATGGTAATATTCATTCCGGAAACCTTGGCAATGCGGTCAATATCGATTTCAGGAAAAATAAGTTGCTCACGGATCCCAAGTGTATAGTTACCGCGCCCGTCAAAAGCCTTTGCCGAAATTCCCTTAAAGTCACGAACACGAGGCAGCGCCACGTTAATAAGACGATCAAGAAATTCCCAGGCACGGTCATGACGCAAGGTCACGCATGCTCCGATAGACATTTCTTCACGCAACTTAAAACTGGCAATCGACTTTCTTGCCTTAGTAATAACTGCCTTCTGCCCGGTAATGCGACCGAGTTCCTCAACTGCGGATTCGAGAAGCTTAGGGTTTTGAATAGCCTCACCTAAACCCATATTGAGGACTACCTTCTCAATTTTCGGAACTTCCATGACATTTCTGTACTGGAATTCTTTCATCAGAGCCGGAACCTGCTCCTGAAAATGCATCTGCTTTAACCTGGCCATCAAGATCTCCGTTTACTTATCAACGCTCGCGTTACATTTCTTGCAGTAACGGGTTTTATTTCCATCTTCGAGTTTACGCACTCCGGTGCGGGTCGGCTCATTACAAGAACCGCAGACCAGCATCACGTTGGAAAGGCTGATTGCAGCTTCTTTCTCAACAATACCACCCTCCGGGTTGAGCTGACTCGGACGCGTATGACGCTTCACAACGTTCAAACTTTCTACGATTACCCGCCCCTTGTCAGGCATAACACGTAGCACCTTACCAGTCTTGCCGCGCTCTTTACCGGCAATAATCTTTACCATGTCATTTTTTTTGACATGCAATTTCGCTATAGACATTACTTATTTTCTCCAGTGATAATTTACTACAGAACTTCCGGAGCCAGTGACGCAATTTTTACGAAATGGCGAGCACGCAATTCTCTGGCAACAGGTCCAAAAATACGGGTTCCGATCGGTTCATTACCATTGTTGACAACAACAGCTGAATTATTGTCAAAACGGATAAAGGATCCATCAGGACGCGGGACCTCTTTAGTTGTCCGAACAATAACAGCACGCACGACATCACCTTTTTTAACTTTTGAATTAGGCAATGCCTCTTTCACGCTACAAATGATGATATCGCCCACTCCGGCGTATTTGCGCTTTGAACCACCAGGAACCTTGATACAACAAAGTTTTTTGGCCCCGGAATTATCTGCCACGCTAAGCATGGATTGCATCTGGATCATGACATCAACTCCTACGCCGTAACGGCTTTCTCCAGTATCTGGCGCACACGCCACCGCTTATCCTTGGACAAGGGCCTGGATTCAACTATAAGAACCTTATCACCGACAGAGCAACTGTTCGTCTCATCATGAGCCTTACAGGTGACTTTCCGCTTGATGATTTTTTTGTAAATACTATGCTTGACCAGGTTATCCATCTTAACGACAACGGTTTTATCCATTTTGTCACTGACAACAATTCCAACCCTGGTATTTCTCTTGCCGCGCTCTGTAACTTCTTGACTCATGTGACCTCTCACTTAAGCTTGTTGCTTGCTGGACAGAAATGTCTTAACCCGAGCAATATCCTTGCGTACCTGGGACACTCTGGCCGAATTCTCTAAATGTCCGGTATGCAACTGGAATCGCAGATTAAATAATTCTTTATGCAGTTCGGTCTCTTTGGCACAAAGCTCATCGATACTGAGATCCTTAAATTCACTAGCCTTCATTGCCGTCCTCTCTCTTCACAAACCTGGTTTTCATCGGCAGCTTATGGGCGCCCAGACGAAAGGCCTCGCGAGCGATTTCTTCGGTTACGCCCTGCATTTCATAAAGAATATGACCCGGCTTAACGACAGCTACCCACTTATCAAGGGAACCTTTGCCTTTACCCATACGGGTTTCAGCTGGTTTGCTGGTGACTGGCTTATGAGGAAAAGCGCGAATCCAGATTTTACCGCCCCGTTTGATATATCGCGTCATAGCGCGACGCGCAGCTTCAATCTGACGGGAGGATAACCAACCACATTCAGTTGCTTGCAGGGCGTAATCACCAAAGCTGACTTCCGTGCCACGCGTGGCCTGACCGGTCATCCTGCCGGTAAATTGCTTTCTATGTTTAACCTTCTTGGGCATTAACATGATTTGTTACTCCTGATCAGCCCGCTGGCTGTTCTTTCTCTTTGCCGAGCACTTCACCTTTGAAAATGAGTACTTTCACTCCAATAATTCCGTAGGTCGTCTTAGCTTCAGCAAAACCGTAGTCAATGTCAGCACGCAGGGTGTGTAGTGGAACGCGTCCTTCACGATACCATTCGGTACGACTCATCTCAGCACCGCCGAGGCGACCGGAACAGGTGATCTTGATCCCTTTGGCACCAAACTTCAAGGCCATTGTGACGCTTCTTTTCATCGCCCGACGGAAAGCAACCCGTCTTTCAAGTTGCAGAACCACGTTCTCAGCAACAAGTTGCGCATCAACTTCAGGCTTGCGAACTTCCTGGATATTGATAAAGCATTCATCATCAGTAATCTTGGCCAGTTCTTTTTTCAGAACTTCAACCTCAGATCCTTTTTTACCAATGATAATACCCGGACGCGCAGCATAGATATTAATCTTGACTTTATTGGCAGCGCGCTCGAGCTCTATTTTTGAAATGCCGGCATGAAACAGGCGCTTTTTCAAAAACGCACGCAGCTTTAAGTCTGCATGAAGCTTCACTGCATAATCACCATCTGCATACCAGCGGGACTCCCAAGTCCGGTTGATACCCAGACGAAATCCTATCGGATGAACTTTCTGGCCCAAAGGGATACCTCCTCGAATTACTTAACGTTCAATACCACAGTAATGTGGCTGGTCGGTTTACGAATCCGGCTGGCACGACCTTGAGCACGCGGCATAAACCGCTTAAGCACTGGACCCTGATCAACCATAATCGATTTGACAAACAATTTATCAACATCGGCTGCACCTAACTGCTCAGCGTTGGCAACCGCCGACTTGAGCAACTTGCTAACAATCGGAGCACTTTTCTGCGGGGAAAAGCGCAACAGGTTAAGGGCATCCTGAATGTCTCTACCACGTACCATATCAACAACAAGTCTCGCCTTACGTGGAGAAAGGCGGACGTTTCGCAATTTAGCTTGTGCTTCCATTATTCGAAACTCCTGTCAGGATAAAAACTATCTGACCTTGCTTTTCTTGTCACTGCCATGACCGTAGTAGGTACGGGTTGGCGCGAATTCACCGAGCTTGTGTCCAACCATATTTTCACTGACGAACACCGGAACAAACTTTTTTCCGTTATGCACGGCAAAGGTCATACCAACGAATTCAGGGATAATTGTCGACCGCCGCGACCAGGTCTTAACAACCTTATTACGACTTGTGTCACTCTCAACCTCAATTTTACGCATCAGTGAATCTTGAACGTAAGGTCCTTTTTTTACCGATCTTGCCACGAACGCCTCCTACAGGCTTATAAACTATTTTTTATTTCTACGACGAACAATGAAATTGTCAGTACGCTTGTTGGATCTGGTCTTGTAGCCCTTGGTCGGCACACCCCAGGGAGTAACCGGATGACGACCGCCGGAACTCTTGCCTTCACCACCACCATGGGGGTGATCGACCGGGTTCATTGCTACACCGCGTGATTGCGGCCGCTTGCCGAGCCAACGGTTACGACCGGCCTTGCCTATCTTGATTTTTTCGTGATCAAGATTACCAACCTGGCCAATCGTTGCACGGCATTCCTGAAGGACCAGGCGTACCTCACCTGAGGGCAAACGCAACTGGGCATAACGTCCCTCTTTAGCTGCGATCTGGGCATAGGTGCCGGCGCTACGGGCTAACTGACCGCCCTTACCGACTTTAAGTTCAACGTTATGTACCCACGTACCCAGCGGAATTGAGCGAATCGCAAGGGCGTTACCGGGACGAATGTCAGCGCTCTCACTAGCAACAACAGTATCACCCACATTAAGACCCGAGGGGGCAAGAATATAACGCTTTTCTCCGTCGGCGTAAAACAATAATGCAATCCGAGCGCTACGGTTAGGGTCATATTCAACAGCCGCTACTTTTGCCGGCACTTCCAGCTTGTCACGACGAAAATCAATTACTCGATATTGTTTCTTGTGACCACCGCCAGTATGCCTTTTGGTAATACGCCCGGCATTGTTGCGGCCGCCACTACGCTTAATTGGCTCTAGTAATGATCTTTCCGGCTTGCTTTTGGTAATCTCTTCAAAAGTCGAGGATGTCATTTGGCGACGTCCAGGAGAAGTCGGATTATATTTTCTGATGCCCATAATTAGCTACTCCATACCTGCTAAGCGTACTGATTAGACGCCGAAAAAATCGATGTCACTGCCCTCTTCGAGGGTCACAAATGCCTTTTTCCAATTATTCCGTTGACCCACGCTGGAACCGACACGCTTCACTTTGCCACGAACAACAGTGGTGTTAACGGTCTTGACTTTCACATCAAAGGCATCTTCGATGGCCCGTTTGATTTCAATCTTATTGGCACCACGCGCTACTTCAAAGGTGACGACGCCGGAATCCTCTTTTAACAGGTTTCCTTTTTCAGTAATCAGCGGCTTGCGGATAATCTGATGCAGTGGTTTCATAGCTCCAATGCTCCTTCTACTTCTGTAACAGCCGCCTCTGTCATCATCAGATTCGGGTATTTGAGAATATCATAGACATTGATGCCGGCAGCACGCAGCACTTTGACTTTGGGCAGATTGCGAGCGGACAGTTCCACATTTTTGTTTTCACTGTCAATAACAATCAACGCCCCTTCCAGATCAAAGCGCTCAACGAACCGGCGGAATTCCTTTGTACTGATCGCCTCAAGGGAAAGATCCTTGATAAGCAGCAGCTTTTCTCCCTGAAAACGAGCTGAAAGAGCACTGCACAGTGCCGCCTTCTTCACTTTACGGTTCAACTTGAAGGTAAACGAACGCGGGGACGGGCCGAAGGCAACGCCACCACCAACAAAATGAGGGGCGCGAATTGTTCCTTGACGGGCATTACCTGTACCTTTTTGACGATAAGGTTTCTTGCCGCCACCGGCAACAGCACTGCGGCTTTTGACCGCTGCTGTTCCTTGACGTCGAGCCGCACGCTGATAACGAACCATGTCATGGAGTAAGTACCCCCTGACTTCTACATTAAATACTGAATCGGACAGGGTGAACTCGCCTACCTGATTTTTATTCTGATCATACAAGGTTGCTGTTGCCATTATCTAACTCCTGAAGCTCCCGGCCTGCTAAGCCTTAATGCCTTTGCGAATTTCAACCAACCCATTTTTGGGGCCAGGAACAGCACCACATACAAGAATGAGATTTTGCTCCGGCCTGACATCCACAACGACCAAATTCTGTGTAGTAGTGCGCTGATTACCCATCTGGCCGGGCATCTTCTTGCCCTTAACGACTCTGGCCGGGGTAGCTGATTGACCAATGGCACCGGTTCTACGCTTGAACATGGAGCCATGACTGGCGCGCCCCCCGGAAAAACCCCAGCGTTTAATTACACCCTGGAAGCCCTTGCCCTTGCTGGTCGCGGTCACATCAATCCGGTCACCCGGCTGAAACATGTCACAGCCAAACTGATCACCAACAGCACAGGTTCCCGCAGTTTGAAATTCACGGACAAAAGCGAATGCACCTTGACCGGCTTTTTTGAAGTGACCCATTTCCGGCTTATTTACACGGTGCGCACTCTTGATACCAAAACCCAGCTGTACAGCTTCATAACCATCGGTGGCGACAGTTTTTAATTGCAGTACCGTGCACGGACCCGCTTCGATAACTGTTACCGGAATCCGGCGGCCATCAGCTGCATAGGTTTGCGACATGCCTATTTTTTTTCCTAACAATCCATTGATCATTGTCGTAGCCTTAAATAATCGCGTAAATGACAAACGCCTAGAGCTTAATTTCCACATCGACACCCGCCGACAGATCGAGCTTCATCAGCGCATCAACTGTCTGCTGGGTTGGATCCATGATATCGAGCAAGCGCTTGTGAGTCCGGATTTCAAACTGCTCACGGCTTTTCTTATCGACATGAGGTCCACGCAGGACACAGTACTTGTTGATAATTGTGGGCAGAGGAATAGGGCCAACCAGGCGTGAACCGGTGCGCTTGGTCGTATCAACAATCTCTGCAACGGCTTGATCAAGCAAACTGTGATCATAAGCCTTCAGGCGAATTCTGATTTTTTGTGTAGACATCTGTTTTCCTCAGTTTTTTATTGTTACTCAATCACTTCACTGACAACGCCGGCGCCGACAGTACGGCCACCTTCG
>CAZMFD010000026.1:0-40641 GCA_964565445.1 uncultured Geobacteraceae bacterium | reverse complement strand
CATCCGTGACAGGGGACCAACCTCCATCGGCTTGTCATCATAGCGCGGTGATTTGACCCAGGAGTATTTGTTGTCGGTGTCGAGGAAATCGTAGGGCGGCTTGGGTCCAGTGTATTTCCAGTTGGTTTCTCCCTCGTAGGGGTGTTTGCCGACACCATCACCACCGCTGTATTCGTACCAGGAGTGGGTAACGTATTCGGTGATTTTCTGCTGATCCACCGGCATGACATTGGTCAGGTCACCATTTAAGATGACTCCGGCCGGCATCCAGAAATCGTTGGGGTAGCCGCTCCGCCCTTCAGGGAAATCACCGAAGGAGAGGTAGTTCTTGTGACCACCACCGATACCGGCCCATTCCAGATAGAAGGGAGCAATAGCCAGCACATCAGGAATATAGACCTGCTCGACAAACTCTTTGGCCATGGCGATGTACTGGCGGATCTGGGCAATCTTGTCGGCGTTGATGGCATTCTGACTGTTGGGGTCGACGGGAATTGACATGCCGCCCACCAGGAACGTCTGGGGATGTGGGTTCTTGGAGCCGAGGATCGCCTGAATCTTGATAATCTCCTTCTGGATGTGCAGGGCTTCAAGATAATGAGCTACTGCCATGAGGTTGGCCTCCGCCGGCAGTTTCATCGCTGCATGGCCCCAGTAACCGTTGGTGAAAGGCCCGAGCTTGCCGGTTTTGACAAAGGCACCAACGCGGTTCTGAATCCCCTGGAAATATTTTTCACTGGAAAGTTTCCAGGGTGAAATGCTTTGTTGCAGGGCGGCGGTCTTTTTTGGATCGGCTGAAAGGGCTGAGACCACATCGACCCAGTCAAGGGCATGCAGGTGATAAAAGTGGATCATGTGATCCTGAACGTTCTGGATCCCCATGATGATGTTACGGATCATTTCAGCATTAAAGGGGATCTGGATATTGAGGGCATTTTCCACCGCGCGGATCGATGCCAGGGAGTGGACCGTGGTACAGACGCCGCAGAAGCGCTGGGTATAATACCAGGCGTCGCGTGGGTCACGGTCTTTAAGGATGGTTTCCACGCCGCGGAACATGGTGGCGCTGGACCAGGCATCGGTAATGACGCCGTTCTCAATGGTGGCTTCAATCCGTAAATGCCCCTCGATACGGGTAACCGGATCAACGACTATTTTGTTTGCCATCGCTTATCTCCCTTTATTCTTCAGCGTCAGAGGTCTCTTTAGTCAGTTCACGGGTCTCGGTCTTGGCCTCTTTCACCTGTTTCCAGTTGCGGGTCATGGTGACTGCCCCGTGGGTGGCAAACACAGCGGCCGAAGCACCGACAATCGCCCCACCGATTTTTAGGGCCGAGGCTTCAACGCCAAAGCCGGGGACGTTCGGTAGCCGCTGGTACATGGGCATCATGGTGTCAAAGAAGCCCGGCTCACTGCAACCGACACAACCGTGTCCCGCCATGACCGGCCAGCTCAAGCCTTCGTTCCAGCGCAGGGTCGGGCAGTTGTGGAAACTGGCCGGCCCCTTACAGCCCATCTTGTAGAGGCACCAGCCTTCGCGATGGCCATGATCCCCCCAGTTTTCGACATACTGACCAGCGTCAAAATGGCCACGTCGTTCGCAGTTGTCATGAATTCGTTTGCCGTAGGCAAATTTGGGCCGGCCAAAACGATCCATTGCCGGGGGGCTACCGAAGGTGAGGTAGTGGACGATGGTGCCGGTGAGGTTATCGACATTCATCGGGCAGCCGGGCAGGTTGATAACGGTTTTTCCGGGGAGCAGGTCACTGACCCCGACAGCACCGGTGGGGTTGGGATAAGCAGCGGGCAGGCCACCATAAGAGGAGCAACTGCCAACAGCAATGATGACCCCGGCATCACCGCCGACTTTTTTCATGATATCCACAGCGGTTTGGCCGGCAATGGTACAGTAGACCCCGCCCGCACCGGCAGGGATGGAGCCTTCAACAATGCAGATGTACTGTCCCTTGAATTTCTCCATGGTGGCGTGTTTGCTGGCCTCGGCCTGATCACCGGCCGCGGCCATGATCGTTTCGTGATAGTCGAGGGAGAGATGATCGAGAATCAGTTCGCCTACCGAGGGGCGGTTGGCACGCAGCAGTGACTCAGTATCCCCGGTGCAGGACTGAAACTCCATCCAGATCACCGGCGGACGGTTATCACTCTCTAGCGCTGCGGCAATGCGTGGAGTCATGGTCGCGGGAACCGCCATCATCGCCCCCAGGGCGGAGCAGTATTTCAGAAAGCTCCGTCGCGAAATATTGTGAGCAGCCAACATCTGTTTGAAATCAGTCATAGGTCACACCTCCGTACCCCGGGCCAAAAGACACAATTAAGTACAATTAAAACATGATTCTATTAAAAGTCAAACAGTTTTATCTTGACATATCAGGGTGTTTGGATTGATTTTACGGTAAATTAATGAAAAATATCGACAGTTAGCGGGCTCAGTCCCGGGCCGGTGTTTTTACTGGCCTTTAGATTTTTTTCGACAGGGCAGACGGATACAGGCAAATGATGAATATAAAATATGTTTATTCCCAGCGGCGGGCCCTTATTATTTACTTCTTGGGCATCCTGGTTAGTATCACTGTCTTATTATTGAGCTCCTGCACACAGCAAAAGATTCCCTTGATCGAACAACACTGTGGCACCTGTCACAGTGCCACCATTGTTTACCAGACGCGGCGCAGCGAAGCAGGGTGGCGTCAGGTGATGCATGGCATGAAGATCCGTGGAATGAAGATCACCAAGGAAGAGGAAGAGCAGGTGTACGCTATTTTATTCCGTGAGTTTCTGCTCAAATAAAGGAAGACGAGGATCCGCTGGAACTACTTCTCCGCCAGCCAGCAAAAACTGAAGCCCGGTATCACCAGGGTCTGGTTGACCATGTCGGGCTGGCTGCCACTGTACAGATCGACCAATCGTCCATAATCAATCCGTCCCCAGGTTTCGAGTTCGTCCAGATTCAGTGACTGGGGATGTCTGTCGAAGTTGGCCGCCACCAGAACCGAATCGCGACGGCTGATCCAATTATAGCGCTCAAAGACAAACAAGTGGGGGTTTTCTACTTCAATCAGTTCACGGTTGTTAAAATCGGCAAAGACACTGATTTCACCACGCACCGCAATCATCCGCTTGAGGGCGGTGAAAATCCGGTACTCGATGGTGCCGGGCTGATTGCGGCGGTCGGCCTTTTCCCAGTCAATGGTGGGGCGATGCACCCAACGGGTATCCGTTGCTTTGTGCGGATCTTTCAGGTAGGCATCATCGTTGATCGTACCAATTTCATCACCATAATACAGCAGGGGAATACCACCGAAAGACATGATCATGGCGTGGAGCAGAAGGATAATACTGATGGCATCCTGAGTGGCCATATCATCACTGCTTTCCAGGGCGTATTCAAGACCAACCAGCGAGGCAAGGGAACCGGAGATCCGGCTGTCACCGGTCCGGTGGTTCTGGCCAAAGGGTAGGCCGCGGGCATGAGAATCGGCATAGCGACCGGTGAAGTAGTCAACCAGATAGCGGCGATGGTTGGCCGGATCATAACCGGCCAGGTCGATATCACGATCGTCAAAACCCAGGCCGATATCGTCATGACAGCGCACATAGTTGAGCCAGGTGGCACGTTCCAGCTTCACCGGCAGGCTTTTGATGCCTTGATTAAGCAGTTTGGCATTTTTGGTTGCCACCGCGTCCCACAGCAGTGCCATGAAGGTGGCGTTATAGGCGATCTCGCACTCCTTGGCGATAACCGCGTCCTCCCCAAAGTATTTGATGACCTCAACCGGCGCGACAATCGCTTCGGCAATAAAAAGAACGCCGGGCGCAGTGACTTGGGCGCAGTCTTTCATCAGTTGCAGAATCAGATGAGCTTCGCGCTCATTCTGACAGGTGCTGCCGATCTTCTTCCATAAAAAGGCCACGGCATCCAGGCGCAGGATATCAGCTCCCTGGTTGGCCCAATACAGAACAATATCGAGCATCTCGATAAAGACCGCCGGATTGCTGTAATTCAGATCCCACTGATAGTCATTGAAAACCGTCATCACCCAGCGTTCCATGGTCTCGTCCCTGGTGAAGTTGCCTGGGGCCGTTTCAGGAAAGATTTCGGGCATGCTCTGTTCAAACATGTCGGGAACGTTACGGTTGGGGTAAGTGAAGTAATAATCGCGATAATGTTTTTCGCCGGCGCGCGCGCGTTGCGCCCATTCATGCTCATCAGAGGTGTGATTCAAGACCACATCGAGGGTCAGCAGAATGTCGCGACTACGGGCCTGTCCGGCCAGTTTCTGGATATCTTCCAGGGTGCCGACGCGTGGATCAATGGCGCGAAAATCACTGACGGCATAACCGCCATCACTGCGCCCTTCCGGACACTTCAGCACCGGCATAATATGAATCAGATTGATGCCCAACTCCTGAAAGTAGGACAGATTGTCGCAGACGCCCTGGAGATTGCCGCCAAAGCCTTCACTGTACAGGGCCATTCCAACCCATTTTTGATGCAGGAACCAGCTGAAATCGCGTTCTCGCTCGATATCAACAGCGCGCAGTTCCGGCGGTCGGTGGATATATTGACGGGCCATGGTTTCAACCAGGCGCTGGGCCTGATCGGCAAAGTCAGGCCGATCACCGTAAAGACGGAAAAAAAGCGAGTGGATAGCGTAAAAGTTGGCCCCCAGGCGGGTGTAAAAGTGGCGCAGATCTTCTTCGCAGATCTCATCGTTGAGACGATTGAGGATATCATTCAGCAGGGCATGGGAAACCTGTTCATACATGGGTCAGCCTGTCGTTGTCAGTTGGTTGTAGAAAGCTCTGTCGGTGGGGATCGCTCCGCGCATGCCAATGATGTCGGCGGCCAGTTGTTGAGCCATGGCAATATTTTTCTCAATCGGTCGATTGGCCAACAGCCCCTGCAGATACACGGCGGAAAAAGCATCCCCAGCACCGACCGTATCAATATAGCGTTTGATGGGAGGAGCCGCCACCGGGATTAGTTCTCCGGCATGGGTGCGCACCAGCGCTCCATCGGCGCCCCGGGTAACGATCAGCTGTTCCAACGAGGTTTGCGTCATCAATTCGGCCATGGCGACATTCGTGTCCGGATCATCAAAACCGAGCGCCATCAGTTCGTCGCTATTCATTTTGGCCCAGCGCGCCCGCATCAGATGATTAAGCACCGCATTTTTATTCCACCAGGGGGAGCGCAGGTTGATGTCTACAAACAGGTGGCATCCTTTGCGTTCTGCCAGCGCATCAAAAGACTGTTGCGACCCTTCATGACGCAGCGCCAGGGTTCCGTGATAAAGGATAAAATCAGCGCTGGTGTCAGGAAGTCGATCGGCACGGATGTGATCGTAAGCCACATCTTCGCTGATATGATAGGACGGCTGGCCATCAGCAATCTGCACCTCGACCCTGCCGGTCGGGTATTCCATGTTGATCTGAACGCCATCTGTGCGCATGTCCCAGTCGTTCATGGCGGCAAGAATCTGCCGCCCTAGTTCGTCATTGCCGATGGCCGAGACAAAACAGGGAGCCGCCCCGAGGGCAGCCAAGTGCCAGGCGACGTTAAAGGGGGCCCCGCCGAGAAGCTGTTCCCCGGTTGGAAAGCAATCGAATAAAACTTCACCAAAAACCACAATCTGTCGATAGTTCATGCTGTCTCTTTCATCAAATAGGACCTGAAAGACGGTTGAAAATGGCAGACACCCTCAAGAATGCCGGCACTGTAGTTGCCATTCATGGCGAGCAGGCCGCCCCTGGCAAGATACAGAGTGTCGACTTGATCGTTCTGCTGCGCCCAGCTTAAGGCCGCCTCCTTGATCGGTGTGGCGGCGTTGGCCACCAGGATCGAGGGGATGTCGCTGTTGATGACCTGCAGATCATTACCACTGTCACCGGCGAACAGAAGTTCATTGTCACCAAAACCCAGCTGTTGCTGCAGAAATCTGATGGCCTGGCGTTTATCAGCACGATCCGGGAGAATGTCGAGTAATCCGACGTCCTTCTGTTCATCAATGCTCCAGATCAAGTTTGCTACTATCTTTTCATACTCTAACTGTTTGTCAATGCTCTCAATAATCTGATCAACGCAAAGTTGCGGAGGAACATAATAGCTGACCTTGAAGGTGTTCTGCTTGGTTTCTTCCTGCAGATACGGACCAGATACCCTGCCAACTAAAGACCTGATGCGCGCGATTGTTCCTTTTGGCCAACGGGCGCAAAGATGGTGATTCCAGGTTTCCAACTGATGCCAGTCACCGTTCAGGACCCGGTAAATGGTCGAGCCGACATCCGTCAGGGCGTAATCGGGCTGCGGCAGCTGGTAGGTTTTAACCGCGTCCAGCACCAGCCGGTGATCACGACCGGTCACGTACACCAGGGTTACACCAGGGTGGTGGCAGAGTTTGTTGAAGATCTCCCGCGCCTGCGCATCCTCCCCAGCAGTGCCATTAGGAATCAGGGTGCGATCCAGGTCAGTACACAACAACAGTCGGGGCTTATTCTGCATCATTGACCTGCTCTTTGGGATCGCGGCAGGCGCCGAAAAAGTCGTAATAGTCAATCGCCTCAAGAATACCTGCGGCCAGTGGCTGATGTGCGAAATAGATTCTCTCGGTATCCACCAGGCCGGACAGTTCTTCATGGTGACGGTTGGCAACAACCACTGCCAGGGTATTGCCGGAGAGCATGTCCTCATCGGCGCCGGCTCCGCCGGCTACGAGAATATTTTCCAGATCAATACCCCGGCGATCTGCCACATAGCGCAACGCTAGCCCCTTGGAGGCGCGCACCGGCAGAATATCAAGAAACTGGCCGAAGCTCAAAATCACATTGGCAGCCAGCCCCTCCTGGTGTAGAAGGCGTTGGATCTTGTCGACATTGGCAAGCTCAGGATCAATATAGTAGCTGACCTTGAAGCGGCTTTGCTCAATCTTCGGTTGCCGCTTCAACCCGGGATAGTCCGCTAGTAGGTCACGTACCCTGTGCGGTGACCACTGAAAATCGATATATTTGCCCCAGACCTGATCCCCTTCCAGTTCCGGAGCATAGTAGATTTCGGTACCGCCACTGGTAATCAGAATGTCGGGTTCCGGTATCCCGTGTTTGTTCATGACCGCTAAGGCCGAATCAAGGCGCCTTCCGGTAGCAATAACAACCGCTGTACTTTTACGCTGACGGCGCAGTCGTGACATCAGTTCTTTGAGCGCAGAGGCGTCGCCAATCAGGTTTTGATCGAGCCCGCTGACCAGGGCACGATCACTGTAAAGGGCTTCTCTACGACTTAAGGGTTCACGTTCCAGCGGTTCGTAGCGCTTGATCACCGGAATCACCATGCGCAGATAGCGGTCGGCGTGGGCCTGCCACGAATAGTGCTCGCGAACCCCTTTCAGTCCTTGTTGTGAAAAGGATTGCCAGAGATCATTGTCTTCGAGTAGTAGCAATAACTTCTCAGCAATCTCCTGCGGATCAAGGGGATCGATCAGAAAACCGTTGTCACAGTTACTGATAATATCCCGAGGGCCGCCATCGCGAGTAGCAATAATCGGGAGGCCGGAGGCCGCTGCTTCAATCAGGGTGAGACCAAAGGGTTCGGTCAGGGCCGGGTTGACAAAAACCCCCTTTATTGCCGCGACAATGCGATAAAAAAATGGGACATCATCGCGCTGGTGCTGCTTCGGAATCGCCACCTTGCCATAGAGGTCATAACGATCAACTGTCGCTAACAGTTCGTAAAAGACGTCGCGAGCGCCCTCATCAAGATCGTCAATATCGTCACGATTGCCGGCGATAATCACCAGATTGGCCAGCTTCTGCAGTGGTTTGCTCTCACCGTAGGCTTCTACCAGTTTAGTAATGTTCTTGCGTTTGTCGGGTCTGGACAGGGCGAAAATAATCGGTTGTCGGGGCTCTTTCAGGTGGTGGGTAAGCACGGCAAACTGCGGCAGGTCAAGATCCTTGCCGGTTGGTGCAGTAAAGAGTTCCAGGTTGGTTCCAGGTGGTACTACGCGCATCTGCTTCGGCTGATAATAATCATAGAGCTCGTATTGTTCCTCGATTTCCTGCTGGGTACTGGTAATCACCCGCTCCGCTGTCGCCAGGGTCAACTCTTCGGCCTCGATGCGCCTGGCCATATTGTAGCGTTCTTCAATCTCGTCACGACTCAGTCCGGCCGCTATCAGACGTCTGCGCTTGACCCGACCCAAGGAATGGCCGGTATGAATCAGCGGAATGCCTGTCAGTTGGGCCAGGCGTGTGCCCACCCAGCCGGCATCGGCATAATGGCTGTGGAAGATGTCGGGCCAGCGTTCCTGATCACGAAAAAAATCGTAGAGTTGATCAACAAAGGTATGCAGATGATCCCAGAGGTACTCCTTTGGAAGATACTCGTCGGGGCCGGCAGTCACCCTGACAATCTGCAATTTATCGGAAATTTTTTCAATCGGTACGGCATAATCAGCGCCAACCGCGGAATCAACCACCCGGCGGGTGATCAAATCAACCCGGTCGATATCATCCCTTTCTGCCAGGGCCTGGGCCAGTTCCAGCACATAGAGTGTTTGCCCGCCAGTATCGGCATCACGCCCCAGTTCGAGGTTATTGCCGCGGATCAGTCCGTGAACACTGATCAGTGCCAGATAAAGGGGTTTGTCGGAATCTGTCATGGTATTTGCCTTTCAGGCCGGGAGTTACCGAAAAATAACCAAGGTACAATCTTCTTGTCCCGCCAAAATCAATGAACTGCTGATATAGACTGCCAAACCCCGCCGCAGGCGTCAAGTTTACCTTATGAGGTCCTGACCCGGTGCTGGACAGATACGCTCAATTTAACCATTATGTTCTTGAAGGGGGGTTGGAGCACAGTATGACAGCTAATGGAATCCGGTTGCAGCAAGGAGATGAAGCTGCCATCAGTGATGAAACACAAGTTAATGTTGATCGGGCAAAACGTTGCCGTGGTGTTATTATTTGATCTGGGCTGAAGTAACCTCTCAAACTATTAAGTAAAGGAGCGGACGATGACTAAAATTCTGATTGTTCACTACAGCATGTATGGTCACATTTACAACATGGCGGAAGCAGTAGCAGAAGGAGTACGTGAAGTTGAAGGCTGCGAAGTTGTCATTAAACGGGTACCGGAAACCCTCCCCCATGAGGTGTTGGAAGAGATGGGCGCGGTTGAAGCACAGAAATCGATGGCTCATATCCCGGTGGCAACGGTGGATGACCTGGCAGAGGCCGACGGTGTTATTTTCGGTACGCCGACTCGTTTCGGAAATATGTGTGGGCAGATGCGCCAGTTCCTTGATGCTACCGGCGCCCTGTGGTTCAACGGCAGCCTGATCGGCAAAGTCGGCAGCGTCTTTGTCAGTTCGGCTAGTCAGCACGGCGGACAGGAGTCGACCATTCTCAACTTCCACACTAACCTGCTGCACCACGGCATGGTCGTGGTTGGACTGCCCTATTCCTTTGCCGGACAGATGGACAACAGCGAAATCACCGGAGGATCACCCTACGGCGCAACAACCATCGCCGGTGGAAAAGGGGAGAGAATGCCGAGTGACAACGAACTCGCCGGAGCCCGCTTCCAAGGCGCTCATGTCGCGCGGATTGCCAAAAAACTTAAGGATTGATGGATCGTTGCGACAACGACGGGGTTAAAACAATAACCAAAACCATACCGGACCCTAACCCGCCTCTAACCAGCAGCTTGTACTCCTGAAGCTTATCTTTCAGGAGTACAAGTCATGGAATTGCTGTTTTTCTTGTCGATTGCCGTCATCTTCAGTGCCTTTGGTGTTCTTAACTACCGCAACACCCGAAAAAAGGCGAAAAAGCTGGTTGATGATATCCGGCATAACCAACCCTAGGAGCCTGTAATCGCTCATCGAGCGCATCTTGCTTGTCTTTAGACGCGTCAACGGCGTTATAACCAACGCTGATTAGCTATGGCCAGGCAGGATCGGTGATGTGGTGTTGACCCGCCAAAATCCTGCGCAATCTTTGTCGCATTTTATGAGTTACAGGGTACCAGGGACGAACGTTTTTTTTCTGCGCTCTTGACATCAACCTTGCTGTTGGTACGATTATTAGTCTCAATCGAAAGGCAACTGTGAAAGGGAAAACAATGGATATTTTTGATTTTGCGATAAAGATGGAAACGGATGCCGAAGCTTATTACCAGAAGTTGGCGCAGCAGACCGACATAGAAGGTATCAGTAATATTTTTCTGGATCTGGCTGCTGACGAAAAAAAACATTTTGAGATCTTTAAATCCATGAAGGAACGCCCTGATATCGCCGCCATGAGGGAGAGTGAGGCACTCACCAACGCCAAAAACACCTTTGACAAACTTCTGCAGGAAAAACCTGCAGTTAGCCACCTTCAGGGCAATCTTGACGCCTATCGGCATGCCATGAAAATCGAAGCAGAAGCTGCACGGGTGTACGAAGAAGCCTTGACCCATGAAACCAATCCCGAGGTGAAACAACTGCTTCAGCGCGTCATTGAGGAGGAGCAGAAGCATTACAACATCATTGAAAACCTGTATGACTTTGTCAACGCGCCCAACGAGTATCTCGAATGGGCTGAATTCAGCAATCTTGAGGCGTTCCGCAATTTTGGTCGCGACATCGGGGCCTGAATAATTCCGGCAGAAGGGTGAGATAGCCCTGGCGCTATGCCTGGTCACCACTTCACATCTGTTAACAACATCCAGCCAAGGAGGTCTACATCATGGGATTCGCACCCTCAGCCATGCAATTAAAAAGTAATGCCTTTGCAAATGGTGGCAACATTCCGAGTAAGTACACGGGTGAAGGGATTGATGTCTCACCACATTTGTCGTGGACGGATGTGCCTGACGACAGCAAGGGCTACGCCATCATTTGTCATGATCCCGATGCGCCGCTGGTCTCCTCCAACGGCACTTATGGGTTTGTTCACTGGGTGCTGTATAACATCCCGGCAAATGTGCACAGCCTGGAAGAAGGGGTGGCGGAATATACTCAGGGCCAGAATAATTTCGGTAGCGCCGGCTATGGTGGCCCCATGCCTCCGGAAGGACACGGTACCCACCAGTATTATTTCTGGGTGCTTGCCCTGGACAAAGCGACAGATTTACCGGAAGGGCTGAACATGTGGCAATTACTGGAAAAACTTGAGCCCCACATTATCGGTATGAACCGACTGATCGGAACCTATAAACGGGCATAACTGGAAACTCAGGTGGCTAACTGGCAAGTTTTTGTCCGTAAGCTATTGACGAATACAGTCCAAAGTTTCTGATTTGGAAACCAGCAATTTTTCGAAAGGTCAAGGAAATCAAGGATTTGTACGGAGGCGTAGTGCTTTACGCCGCACAAGCAAAACCGAAGATTGACGCGGAGATTGCGGAAAAGGGCCGTTTCCGGACAGAAACTAGCTGAACTGCCTGATATATTCATACATGGCGAGGGTCGCAGCGTTACTTACATTGAGACAATGGACCGACCCAAACTGGGGAATCGCCAGAGGGTGGATATCCGCATAAGCACCCTGATCGAAACTGAACCCGAACTCTTCGTGGCCAAAAACAAAGGCGCTTCTGGCAGGAAACTCTACCCTGTAAAGGGGTGTTTCGGCGTCGGCGCACAGCTGAAAGAAATGATAGCCCTGATCTGCGAGGAGTTGATAACAAGCGCCAAAGTCCTCGTGAAAGACAGCCGGAACCTTGCGGAAAGAGCCCTTGGCCGGAGACGGATCAAAGGGGCCGATATTGATCAGATGGACGCCGGCAGCACCGAAAGCCTCAGCGCTGCGGAAAATCTTCGGGACATTGAACCCGGTCTTGAGCTGATCGAGGATCAGGACAAATTCATGGGGGCCGGGTGCGGCGAGGATATTTTTCTGGCGCTCCTTGCGATAGCGCGTCAACCAGGTCCGATCCCGCTTGGAGCTCATTTTACCTGTTCCACCCGGACATTGTTCACAATGAAAGCCGTGCCCCATCATGCAGCAATTCCAGTTCGAGTTGATCAGCCCGCTCCAGCAATTGTGGCCCGGGATGGGTCAACACCAGACGCTTGGTGGCAAAACGCATTTTCTCACGCATCAGGGTGACATAGTCCAGGTGTCCCGGCGTCGGTTGATCGTAACTGAAACATTCACAGATAAACAGATCGCTGCCTTGGGCCAGCCCTAGCAACTGTTCAGTCCATTCGGTATCACCGCTATAACTGACGATGCGTCCGCCGGTCTCCACCCGAATTCCCAACGCCTGGGCGCCTCCTCCGTGAACAACCGGCACACAACGGATGCGCACATCCTGAATATCTACGACCGCAGCAGGATCCAGAGTCCGGTAAGTGACCGCAAAACCGAGACCGTCTTCCAGCACCCCGGGGTAAAGGGCATCAAATAGCTGTTCCAGCCGCTGTTGCAGACCTTGCGGACCAATGCAGAGCAGTGGCCGGCTGCGCCGGTGCAGATATTTACCGGCCAGCATCAGATAGGGGATACCGCCAAAATGATCGCCGTGCAGATGACTGACGATTACCATATCAAGTTGATCGGCGTTGAGGCCGCAGCGCGCAAAGCCGGCCGGACTGGATGAGCCGCAGTCGAGAAGTAACTGGGTGTCACCGGCATCAAGATGATAACAGCTGTGCAGCCGTCCGCCGGAATGGAAGGCATCACCGCTGCCGATGCAGGTAACAATCAGCTTAGAAGTGGTGGCATTCGTCATCAACGGTTACAGCCCCCTTAGCTTATTGCCCGCGCGCGCTACGCACCAGAGCAAGAAATTCGACATAGTTATTGACGTTGCCTACTTTTTCGCGGATCTCGGCGACCTTGAAGGTTGCGGCGATATCGGCCAGGATTTCCAGCTGGACACCGCCATCATCCTGAGGTGCCAGGATCAGGAAAATCACCTTGGCCGGCGCCGCGTCCGGCGCATCAAAATCGATTCCGGTACGTGACAGCCCGACTAACACCAATGGCGCGGTCAGTCCCGGCAGGCGTGCATGGGGCACAGCGACCCCCTGGCCAATACCGGTTGCCATCATTTTCTCCCGGGCATAGACCGCGCGGGTGATTTCTTCAGATTTTTTATCAATCAATGGGGCTGCCAGTTTGGCCAGTTCATGGATCGCAGCCCAGCGGTCACTTGAATCGAGGCGCAGGATAAAGCCCTGGGAGGGAAAAAAATTTACAAAGCGCCTGGCTTTCTTCAGTCGCAACACCCGTTGCATCAATGGCCCACTCAGGAGCGAGGTGACCAGTGCCATCACCACCAGACTGACAAAGACTTCCTGGGATATCAGGTCAAACTGCAGGGCCAGGACACCAAGAATGATTCCCATAGTGCCTTGGGCACTCATTCCAAAACTGACCCCCAACGATTCGCGCATGGGCAGTCCGCCCAAACGGGCACCCAGGGTGCTCCCCAGAATCTTACCGGACATGGCCAGCAGCAGGATCACCAGCGTCAACCACAGATTGAAATTTTCAAAAAAGTTAACCCTCAAGCCGATACTGGCAAAAAACAGCGGGGCAAAAATGAACGAGACAAACTGTTCAATGGTGGTTCGGGTGCGTTCATTCAGATGTTTTGAGTCACCCAGAGCGACACCGGCAAGAAACGACCCGAAAATTGCGTGGATGCCGATCCATTCGGTAAATGCAGCGGCTAACAGGCAGAAGGAAAGGGCAAACCCGAGAATCCCGCCGGGCCAACTGCTGTGGGCCTGAATCCAGGGAAGAATCTGATTGAGCAGCAACGGCATCAGCAGGATCATGACCAGCACAAATACCAGGGTCATACCGATGGTATAACCCAGAGGCATCATCTGACCGACGCCGAGGAGACCCAGTACCATGGCAAAAACCAGCCAACCCAGCAGATCGTTAAAAACTGCTGCGGCAATAATGACAACGCCCAGATCACTACGATAAATGTTGAGGTCCATGAGAATCTTGGCAATGATCGGTAGCGCCGAAATCGAGAGGACCGTTGCCATAAACAAAGCGAAAGCGAGGGGGTGTGCTCCCTGCTGAAAGCCGAGCAACCCTGGTGCCCACCAGCCTGCAATAAAACCAAAAGCGAAGGGAAAGAACATCCCCAGCAGGGCGACATAAAGAGCAACCTTGCCCTGACGCCACACCGTTGACAGGTCAATTTCCATACCTGCGACCAGAAGAAACAAGGTGATCGCCAGGGTGATCAGCCCATCAAAAGCGAGGGCTCCGCCGCCGGAGAGAGGAAAAAGGAAAGTGCTCCACTGAGGAAACAGGGTTCCGAATACCGTTGGCCCCCACAATATTCCGGCGGTTATCTCACCGAGGACAGCAGGCAATCCACTGGCCCGTGCCAGTTCCCCCAGTAGTCGAGCCGAAGCAAGGAGCAACCCGAGGGCGAGAAACAAGGCAGTAATTTCACTGTGGCCAAGTTGAGACATACGGCAAGCTCTTGGTGGTGGTGGGGGCTTAAAAGGGGCAGCTAAAAGCTGCCCCTTTCTGTTAGGTCGTTATTCTACTGAGTTGTAACAGCAGCATCAATTCTGCAAAAATCGTTCGGCGGCTTCAGCCTGGTCACTGGCGGGGTAGCTGTCAATCAGTTTGCGCATGGTCGCCCGGGCATTCTGTCCATCGCCAAGAGAATTAAAGGCCAGAGCCTGCTTGTAGAGGGCGTCCGGCGCTTTGCTGTGACGCGGATAGCGACTGATGACATCCTGGAATTGAAGGATCGACAGCTCAAACTTTTTTTCGCCGTACAGGGCTTCGCCGGTCCAGTAGAGGGCATTGACGTAGAGATCATGATCCGGATAGTTTTGGGTAAAACCCTCCATCTGCTCACGGCCACGGACGAAATCAATACCATCCCGAATCAACTTCAGCGCCTGTTCGTACTGCTGTTCCGGGGTCTGCTGCGGTGCTGCCGCAGGTTGCGGCTGCGCAGGAGTAGAACTCATTGCGCCGGCGGTCACACCGCCTGCCTCCAGCTCTTCCACCCGGCTGGTCAGGGAATCGATCTGCAGGTTCAGATCATCCTGAATCAGCTGTAATTCATCAGCAAGGTTGCGCTGTTGGCGTCCGAGATCGTCGAGCAGGCCATTAACTGAGTGTGACTCCACCCGCAGGTTATCGAGGCCGGCCTGCATTTCTGCGACCTGGCGCTGCAAACCGCTGCCATCCACCACTTCTGTCTGCGCTGTATCTGTCCGCTGCACTTCCAGCTGCGCCAGACGCCGCTTCATCTGTTCGAGGTCCATTTCCAGCTTTAACTGAGTCTGGCTGGGGGGGATACAACCGCCTATCAACAACATCAGCATTAAAACCAGCGCTAAACGCATTTTTTCCTCCTGCTGCAACTAAAAAAGGCCGCACATCATAACAATGGGCGGCCTTGGTCCATCAAATGGTCATATTAACGGGAAATCTTGAATTCAGCCCGGCGGTTCTTGGCCCAGGCTTCCTCGTTGCGCTCAAGAGCAACGGGCATTTCCTCGCCGTAAGAGATGATCCGCAGGCGATCTGTCGCAACCCCCAGGGAAGTGAGGAAATTGCGGGCAGAGATAGCACGACGCTCACCTAGTGCCAGGTTGTATTCATCGGAGCCACGCTCGTCGGTGTGCCCTTCGATCAGCACATTCACCTGAGGAGCGGCACGCAGCAGGCCGGCATTGTTGACCAGAATCTTCTTGGCTTCTTCGGTCAGGTCGGATCTGTCGAATTCAAAGTGAATACGCTGCAGGCCGGAAGCGGCAGCGCGCCGCGCTTCTGCAGCGGCCTCTTCAGCAGTCATCGCCATAGTAGTTTCAGTAATGGGAGCTTCCTGCACCACCGAACGTACCGGTTGCTCAACAACAACCTCGGTGGGCTGGGCCGGGACGGGGGTTTCTTCTACAACCGGCTGCTTGGCACACCCGACGGCCAATACCGTAAAAGCGAACCCGATAATCAGAAAACGAACAACAGACAAAGATTTCATACCCAACTGCTCCTTTCGCCTACGCGAGAAAATAATCATAAACCGATATTTCAAATAAATCGAACAATCGGCATTATACAATAACCCGGCAGAAAAACAACAATCATCGCTTTATCATGAAATGTAGCTGTTCAGCTCTATTTTTGGCACCGACATGGTGCTGAACAGATACTATGGAATTACCAGCGCCCTGACCAGGCCGGATGTGATGCGCGGTCTCCGGCGGCGGCAATACGCCGGGCGCCGCTACCATCGGCACGCATCATCCACAGCGATTTTCCGCGACCATCATCAAAGGAATAAACCAGAAAGCGTCCGTCGGGGCTCCAGCGTGGGTGCTCCTTATTGCCGGCGCCAAAGGTGACCTGGCGCTCGTCACTGCCATCAACGTTGATCGTGAAGAGATTAAAGATACTGTTTTCCATACGCGAAAAAACAATTCGCTCATTTTTTGGATTCCACGCTGGTGTGGCATTATAGCGGCCATCATAGGTCAAGCGCTTCACTTCGCGGGTGTGGATATCAACGATAAAGATGTGAGGGTTGCCAAGCCGATCCGAAACAAAGGCAAGGCGATTACCGTCAGGACTCCAGGAAGGGTCAACATCAATGGCATAGTGGTTGGTCAGACGCCGCAACAGGGTACCGTTGGTACCGATCAGATAGATCTCGGAATTGCCGTCTTTTGACAGGGTCAGGGCAATCTGCCGTCCATCCGGGCTGTAACGGCCACTGATATTAAGGCCCTGTTGGAACGACAGGCGCGATTCCAGGCCGGTGTAAACCTCCTTGCGGAACAGGTCGGGGTTTTCCTGTTGATAAGAGGTAAAAATCAGCTCTTTGCGGGTCGGTGAAAAATCGGGATTCAACACGATGGAACGATGATCGGTCAGACGCACCGCAGCATGGCCGTCAATATCCATCAGATAGAGTTCCTTGTTGCCGCTCTGGGCGGAGATGTAGGCAACCTTCGTTGCAAAAGGACCGCTTTCACCGGTCAGTTGCTCTAACACCTGATCAGCAAAGGTATGGGCGATCTTGCGCACATCGCTGCGTTGACCGACATAACGTCGACCGGTGAGTAGACGCTGACTGGTGACATCGTATAAACGCATATCCACGGTTAATTGATCACCGTTGAGCTGGTAGCCCCCCTTGATCAGCAGTTCGGAACCGAGTACCCGCCATTGGGGGAAATTGACATCGCTGCGTTGCAACCCGAGAGTGCCGGCATCCCGCATAAAGGAGGCGGGATCAATAAAACGGAAGATCCCGGAGAATTCCAGGTCATATTCGAGCACCCGATCGAACTCGGCAGCAATGTCCGGATGCACTGTGGTGATGGGCAGGATGCGGTTCAGAGCCAAGGGGATGGCCTGCTGCCCCGGGGAACTGATCTCAATACGGCGGGCAAGCGCGGGACTTGCCAGCAAGACAATCAAAAAAACAGTAACGTACAGACGCAACAATAACTTCATCAATCCAGCATCTCCTTAAGATTGAAGGTAATGGTAAACTCCATGGTCTGCGGCAACGGCTGGGGCAGTTGCCGTGAAAGGGTCAGAGCACGCACCAGGGATTCATCAAAAGCGGCGTGGCCGGAGCGATCAACCCAGCTGAAGCTTATGCGGGTACCGGCTGCATTGTAGGTAACCCGAACCACCGCCTCCGGGTTGCCGGTCGCCAGGGCGGATGGAAACGTCCAGTTCTGACGAATAAACTCCTGAACATAAGCACTGGCACTGACACCTTCTTCATTACCGCGACCATCGGGCATGCCGACCGGCGCGTTGTCAATCGGGGACTGGGGTGCCTCGGCCCGTGCTGCTGCCCGCAGAGCATCCAGACGCGCCTGGCGCTCGCGCTCGTCTTCTTCACGCTGGCGCTGTGCTGCCATTTCTGCCAGCCGCTGTGCAAGTGCGCGGTCTTCGAGTTGGCGCTGCTGTTCGGCCAGCCGCTGGCGTTCAGCCTCCTCGCGCCGACGCTGCTCTTCGGCCAGGCGTTTTCTCTCAGCTTCGTCACGCTGGCGTTTTTCTTCGGCCAGGCGTTTTTTTTCAGCCTCCTCGCGCCGGCGTTGTTCCTCAGCCAGGCGCTCACGCTCGATCTCTTCCGGTGATGGCCCGGGGATCAGTTCCGGTTCAGGCTCCGGTGCAGGAACGGATTCCGGCTCCGGTGGTGGCAGCGGTGCTGGTTCTGGTTCCGGGATGGGTTCCGGTTCCCTTTCCGGAGGGGGAGCTACGGTTTCTGCTGCCGGCGGTTGTGGTGCTGCCTCAGGGCGACCGGCCTGGGGATTGAGCACCGGTGCATTGACCAGATTAACCCGATACACCGGCGGCGCTGTGACCGGTGCACGTTGAAAAAAGGGGGTAAAATAAAGAGCGACCAGGAGCAGATGGAGCAACACCGACAGCAGCAACATTTTGTAAAAGTCGGTCTCCAGTCGGGGCGGACGCTGGTGTTTGTGGTCGGAAGCCGGGGGTGTCATAGCAGCGTCAGTCTTCCGGCAGACGGGTGACCATTCCCAGCTTGTCAACACCAGCCTGCTTGATGGCCGCCATCACCTGCACCACCAGACCATAGGCGACGGCCTGGTCGGCCTCGAGAAATACCTGCAAATCCGGACGATTCTGCAGCGCCTGACGGACAACGCGCTCAAGGCTGCCGACCCCCTCAACCTCAACCTGATCAACACTGATCTGGCCACTACGCTGCAAGACCACAACCATCGGTTCGATATCCGCCGGCAGCCCGGGGGTCTGCTGGACCTGAGGCAGATCAATCTCCATTCCCTGATCAAGCATCGGCGCGGTGACCATGAAGATAATCAACAGCACCAGCATGACATCGACAAACGGGGTGACATTAATCTGCGCCATGGCGCTGCGGCGGGGACCGCTACGTCTGACTTCCATGCTATTTGCCCTGTTCCATGCGCTCGAGAATGTTCATAAATTCCTGGCTGAAATTGTCCATTTCTCCAATCAATTCGTTGACCTTGTTAAGAAAGTGATTGTAACCGATGACCGCAGGAATCGCCGCCGCCAGACCGATGGCGGTCGCTACCAGGGCTTCAGAAATGCCCGGGGCAACCACCGCCAGAGAGGCACTGCCGGTCTGACCGATGCCGTGAAAGGCATCCATAATTCCCCAGACCGTACCAAACAGGCCGATAAAGGGGGTGATCGAGCCAGTGGTAGCAAGAAACGTCAGATATTTTTCCAGACGCTGGGTTTCCTGGGTCGTGGCACGGCGCAGGGCGCGGGCGACAATATCGCTATTTGGCATGCGGCTGGTGAATTCTTCTGCAGTAGCAGTGGCATCAGCGGTTGGCCGTTTTTTTTGCTGCAGCAGTTCATGATAACCCTCGCGAAACAGGCTGGCGACAGGGGAATGGCTGAACTCCTTGACCCCCTGGCCGATCAGATCGAAACGTTTCTTGCTCCAGAAAAAATCGAGGAAGCGGTCAGTCTGGATCATCGCTTTACGGATAACCGCCAGTTTATGAAAAATGATCGCCCAGGATACCAGGGAAAAATAGACCAGAACCAGTAGGACAGTTTTAACGACTGGTCCGGCACTTAATACGAGTTCGAGCAAGGGGGTCTCTCCTTTATCCGTTTTTTTTGTTCACAAACGATGGTTCCCGCTGCGGCGGGCGTTTTTTGTGATATTTTTGATAGTTTTAGCCGCTGGATTATCCGGCAGCGCAGCTATTCAAGTCAAGTTGTTGACGACGGTATCGTGACTGTGTTTTAGCACCTTTTTGATATGGATTGTGGTTGGCGAGTGGGGCGTACGTGCCACCAGACGCAACAGGGCGGGCAGATCATCGAGGTCATCCCATGGCTCGAGTAGCACTGAAGACAACCCCAATTGACTTGCTTTGGCCAGGGTTTGCTCCAGAACCTTACCGGTGCTCCAGGAGATCTGCTGGAACAACTGCGGATGGTGGGACGCTTCACCGACCAGATAATAACCGCCATCGATCGCCGGGCCAAGCACCAGGTCGGCATCTTCAAGCGCGCTGAAGGCCTGCTCAATCCGTTCCAAGGGCAGATCCGGGGCATCGCTGCCGATCAGCAGCGCCGCTTCATAGCCGGCGGCCAGCCAGTCTGACAGACAGCTTGCCAGGCGTTCACCCAGATCCCTGCCACATTGGGGAATCAACATCACGCCGGGAAAGGTGGTAGCAAACCAATCCTTGTCACCACTGTAACAGATCGCCAGATCGCACCCGGAGAGTGATCCCATCCGTGTCACTGTTTCCTGCAGAGAAACCCGATAGAGATCGGCAGCCTGTTCAGGCGTCAAGGGAGGACAGAGGCGGGTTTTGACCATCCCGGGGAGTGGTTGTTTGGCAAAAATCCCCAAAATCCGGTTTTTTGTTGTGTCCGAACGCCACTTATCCACTTTTTCCACAGACTTATCCACAGACTAGCGGGCCCCATGTTCTACCATGGCATACGCCGAATGGTTGTGAATCGACTCAAAATTCTCGCATTGGATACTGAACCAGCGGATTCGCTTGTCCGCTGCGAGCTTTTCAGTTACCGCCCGCACCATATCCTCAACAAACATCGGGTTGTCGTAAGCACGCTCGGTGACGGCTTTTTCGTCTTCACGTTTGAGCAGGGCGTAGACCTCGCAGCTGGCACACTCTTCGACCCAGCTGATCAGATCTTCAAGCCAGATATGCTCGCTGTAACGTATGCGTACCGTCACCAGGCTGCGCTGATTGTGGGCGCCCCGCGCACTGATCTCTTTGGAACAGGGACACAGGGAGGTCACCGGCACTCGCGCCTCAAGCATGAAGTCAAATTGATCTGCCAGAGTGCCGACCATCCGGCACTGATATTCGAGCAGGCCGCGAGCACCTGAAACCGGCGCGCGCTTTTCAATAAAATAGGGGAAATCGAGTTCCAGATGAGCCCGGTCAGCGCCCAGACGGCTTTTCATTTCCACCAGGATGGTCGCGATATTATCGACACTGATCTCGCCGTGATAGAGATTCAGCACCTCGATAAACCGGCTCATGTGGGTGCCTTTGAAGTGCGCCGGCAGGTCGACATACATATTGACCCGAGCGACCGTGTACTGGCGCTCACGGTATTTATCCTGGACGACAATCGGATAACGGATATCCTTGACACCGACCTTGTCGATAGCGATCCGGCGTTCGTCGAGGCTCTGTTGCAGATCAGGCATCTGCCGGCGGATGGAAAGCAAGGGATCAGGCTGCATAGGTCAGTGGGTCCTCCTGGTTGATTTCGGCGAAGCCCTTCAAGCGTAATCGGCAGGAATCACAATGGCCACAGGACAGTCCTGCCGCGGTCGGATCATAACAGGAATGGGTCAAGCGGTAATCAACACCTAGGTCGAGGCCGCGGCGAATAATCTCCCCCTTGGTCAGATCGATCAGTGGTGCCTGAATGCGGTAGCCCTGTCCTTCTACCCCGGCTTTGGTCGCCAGATTAGCCAGCTTTTGAAAAGCACGGATAAACTCGGGGCGGCAATCGGGATATCCGGAATAGTCCAGAGCGTTAACCCCGATAAAGATATCGCCGGCGCCAAGCACCTCGGCCCAACCCAGGGCAAAAGAGAGAAAAATGGTGTTGCGGGCCGGCACGTAGGTCACCGGAATGCCGTTATCCTCTGCTGCATCCTTGGGCACTCCGATATCAGCGGTCAAAGCGCTGCCACCGACCAGGCGCATGTCGACATCGATCACCAGATGGTTGGCGGCACCGATCAGCGGCGCATATTCACGGGCCTTTTCCAGTTCCACGACATGGCGCTGACCATAGTTGAAACTTAAGGCGTAGGGAGTAAAACCCTGCTCTTTGGCAATTGCCATGCAGGTGGTCGAATCGAGGCCACCACTGTAAAGAACGATAGCTTTTTTCATGATCGCACCCGATAAGGTGCGCCATGAACCTCATAAAAATTGCCCGTGCCGAGGCGATGAATTTTTAGCAGATTAGTGGTTCCCGGCGCTGAGACTGGACTGCCCATGGTGATCACCACGACATCGCCGGGCTTTAACAGTTCTTTTTCCAGCACAACCTTCTCAACCGCAGCAATCTGTGCTTCGGTATCGCCTTCAATATCGACACGCAGGGAGTTGACCCCGCGATACAAGGCCAGATGACGACGCACCTGTTGGGTCGGCGTCACCGCAAAAATCGGCAAAGAAGGACGGTACTTGGCTACCAGGGTTGCAGTGCTGCCGGTCTGGGTAAAGGCCAGAATCGCCGCGGCCCCGACATACTCAGCGGCCTGGCAGGCACCCTGGCCAATGACATCGGGGATATTCTGGTGAAAACCCGAATGTTCGAGGTTAAAAGAGCGTCGCGAATTAAGCTTCTGGTCGGCTTCGACATCATGGGCGATGCGGTCCATCACCTCCACCGCGGCGACCGGGAACAAACCCGCCGCGGTTTCTCCCGACAGCATCACCGCATCGGTTCCGTCGAGAATCGCGTTGGCAACATCGGAGGTTTCGGCACGGGTCGGACGCGGATTGCCGATCATGCTTTCAAGCATCTGGGTGGCGGTAATCACCGGCTTGCCGGCCTCATTGCACTGGCGGATAATTCCCTTTTGGATCAATGGTACCTGTTCTGAGGGCAGCTCAACCCCGAGATCTCCACGCGCCACCATCACGCCGTCGGTAGCCGCGAGAATTTCGCTGAAGTTGGCTACCGCTTCGGGTTTTTCAATTTTGGCAATCACCCGGATCGGGGAATGATGATCAAAAATAATCTGTTTGAGCTGACAGATCTCTGCCGCGGTGCGGACAAAGGAGAGGGCCACCCAATCAAGTTCCTGGGCGATGGCAAACTCGAGATCAACGTAATCCTTGGTGGTCAGAGCCGGGGTCGAGACCTTGACCCCGGGCAGGTTGATCCCTTTGCGATCTTTGAGCAGCCCCCCCTGTTTGACCAGACAATGAACCTCCACGCCGCTGCTGCGCACCACTTCGAGTTCCAGTTGACCATCATCGAGGAGAATCCGATCGCCAGCCTCGACGTCATCGGGAAGATCCTGATAATTGGTCGGGATGATGCCGTCATCCCCTTCGAGGTCAACGGTGGTGACGATCACTTGCTGGCCACGGGTCAGTGTCTGTACCCCGCCGCGCATCATGCCGGTGCGAATTTTAGGCCCCTGGAGATCGCCAAGAATCGATACCGCTTTGCGGTGCAATATCGAAAGTTCACGAATCTGATCGATCCAGATTTTCTTCTGCTCCAGTTCACCGTGGGAAAAATTTAACCGGAACACATCAACCCCGGCTTTGAGAAGATTTTCGAGCTGTTCAGGCTCACCACAGGACGGTCCTACCGTGGCAACAATTTTGGTATGTCGGTACATTCATTTCCTCCGGCGCTGTGCGCCATCTTAAAGTCTATTGCAAAAAACTAACAGGCAGCAACATTGTTGGCTCCTTTATTACTGTTAGAGGCAAACCTAACAGATCCAGTTGCTCCCCCCCGGCACTCATGTTATACATCTCCATTGATCTTTCGGCATCTACTTGATGTGCCGGTCAACAGAAACAATTTTTTAACTACAAGTCTATAAAAATCATATGAAGCGTCTGCTAACATACCTTTTTTTCGCTGTTATCGCTACTCCCGTACTGGCTGTTGCCGTACTGCTTGGCGCCTATTTTTATATTTCTGCAACCCTGCCGCAGATCGACTCCCTGTCAGATTATCGACCGCCGTTGATTACCACCATTTATGCTGACGATGGCACTGTAATTGCCGAATATTCCCACGAACGGCGTTTTTTGGTGGCCTACGAAAAAATGCCGAAAACCCTGGTCCAGGCTTTTGTCGCCTCCGAAGATGCCGGCTTCTTCAAACATCAGGGAATCGATTTTATTTCTATCATGCGTGCTGCCATCAATAATATCAAAGCGGGAGGGATTTCCCAGGGGGGTAGTACCATCACCCAGCAGGTAGCCAAAACCATGCTGCTGACTCCAGAGCGCACCTTCACCCGTAAATTCAAGGAAGCGATACTCGCCTGGCGCATGGAACAGACCCTGACTAAGGAAGATATTCTCTTTATCTATCTGAATCAGATCTACCTCGGGCACCGTTCTTTTGGTGTCGAAGCGGCTGCTCGCAGCTATTTCGATAAAACCGTTGAAGATCTGACCCTGGCCGAATCGGCCATTCTTGCCGGACTCCCTCAGGCCCCCAGCCGTTATTCCCCCTATCGCCACTATCAACGGGCGATGGATCGTCAGAAGTATGTCCTCGGGCGGATGTTGGAAGAGGGCTTTATAACACCGGCCGAGAAGATTGCCGCTGAAAATGAAGAGGTGGTTATTACCCCGCGCCTTAACACCCTGCTTGACGTCACCGCCTATTTTAACGAGCAGGTACGCCGCTATCTCGAACAGCGCTTTGGTGAGGATCTGCTTTATACCGGTGGCCTGCAGGTTGAAACCAGCATCAATCTCAATCTCCAACAGGCAGCGCAGAATGCAGTTAAACAGAACCTGCGTGCTCACGACAAACGGCGTGGATTCCGGCCCGTCGAGACGGTTCTTGATGAAGCCGCGCAGACTGAATTTTTGACTGCCCAGCGTGAGGAATTTGCTGACGGCGGGTTAGAAGTTGGTTCAGAAGCCCAGGCCGTCGTCGTCGGTCGCAACGGCGATCAGATTCTCTGCCGTATTGGTGATCGCAACGCTACGATCTCCATCAGCGCCAGCGATTGGGCCGGTACCATAGAGGTGGTTGATGCCGATACCGAGCCCACCGGCAATGTCGATGACAATAATTCTACCCGCCTGCCTGTAGGTGCCATCATTGATGTACGGGTTCTTAATGCCGAAAATGATCCGCTGGAGCTGGCCCTTGAGCAGGAACCCCTGGCCCAGGCGGCCCTGGCCGCTATCGATCCGCGTAGCGGCCAGATCCGTGCTATGGTCGGCGGCTACGACTTCCGCAAAAGCCAGTTCAATCGCGCGATCCAGGCTCAGCGGTTACCGGGTTCGGCATTCAAACCGGTTATCTATGCCGCTGCTCTTGATCGGGGCTACACTCCGGCCAGCATTATTCTTGATACCCCTCTGATCTATGAAAACCGGCAAGTGGAAACCGGCGAAGTAGAAGAGTGGAAACCGAAAAATTACGAAGAAAAGTTTTATGGACCGACCCGCTTTCGCCAAGCCCTGACCCACTCACGTAACGTTGTCACCGTCAAGATTCTTGAGGATATCGGGGTCGGTTATGCCGCCAGCTACGCGCAGAAGCTTGGTATCGAAACACCACTTCAGCGCGATCTGTCCATGGCTCTGGGTTCCACCGCCATCACGCCGATGGAAATGCTCACTGCTTATACGGTTTTTGCCAGTGGCGGTATTCTTTCGCCGCCAACCTATATTACCCGGATCCGCGACCGTAACGGGCGCATCCTCGAATCCATCGATCCGACCGACTTTGCCGGCGGCATGGCGGCCGATCAGCACCTGATTCGCCAAGCACCGCGCCGGGTTATCTCACCGGAAACCGCCTACCTGACCACCAACATCATGGAAAGCGTTGTCCAGCATGGTACCGGGCGTCAGGCCCGGGTGCTGAATCGTCCGTCGGCGGGCAAAACCGGCACCACCAACGATCTGAAAGACGCCTGGTACGTTGGTTATATCCCCCAACTGGCGGCAGTTTCCTGGATCGGTTATGATCAGGAACAATCCCTCGGCCGTAGTGAAACCGGTGGCCGCGCCGCCCTGCCGGCCTGGATCGCGTTTATGCGGGAAGCCATCAAACTGTATCCACCAGAACATTTTCCGGTTCCCGACACGATTGAATTTTATCCTATCGACCGAGAGAATGGCCTGCTTGTCGCGGAAGACAGCAAGGAGGCGTACTACGAAGCCTTTTCTCCCGGCAGTGCGCCAACCCGTATGAGCAGCGAGTCGCAGTTCAAGGCACGTGACTTCTTCCGCCTGGATCTATAGCCGCCTGTTTTTTTGCGCCATAATCCTGCCCTTTTCACCGCTCCTGCGCTGTTGCCGGTGAGCGGTTTTGTGTTATAAAGCCAGAGGTTAAACAATAAATACTGACCTTCAAATATTTTCAGGGAGGAAAGAGATGCCAAGTTTAGATATTGTTTCCAAGGTTGATCTGCAGGAGGTTGACAATGCCGTCAACCAGGCGATCAAGGAAATCAATCAGCGTTATGATTTTAAAGGAACCGTCAATGAACTGGAACTGGAAAAAGATTCTCTGAAAATCCTTGCCGCGGACGAATACAAGCTCGAGGCGATCAAAGATATTCTGATTGGTAAACTGGTGCGCCGCGGCCTCTCGCCCAAGTGTTTTGACTATGGCAAGATCGAACCGGCATCAGCCGGAGCCGTACGGGTACGGATTGCCATTGTTCAGGGGATCAGCAAGGAAAAAGGCAAGGAAGTTGTCAAACTGATCAAGGATACCAAACTCAAGGTTCAGGCCCAGATCATGGAGGATCAGGTGCGGGTGACCGGCAAAAAAATTGATGATCTGCAGGAAGTGATGCAGTTCCTCAAGGGCCAGGACTTGGGGATTGAGCTGCAATTTGAGAATATGCGCTCTTAACCCCTTGCCGGCCTGACAATCGTTGTCGGTTCTGTTCTAACCCTCTGCCCGTGGAAATCTGCATGCCCGAGAAAACACTCAATGTCAGTCTGGTCAGTCTTGGTTGCCCGAAAAATCTTGTCGACGCCGAAATCATGCTGGGCCATCTGCCCGCCGACCGCTTCAATATCGTTGTCGAAGAAGACCAGGCCGATATTATCATTGTCAACACCTGTGCCTTTATCAATGATGCCAAGGAGGAATCGGTTGACACGATCCTTGAGGTGGCCGACTACAAGCATAGCGGGCGTTGCCAATTGTTGATTGTCGCCGGGTGTCTGCCGCAGCGCTACCAGGAGCAACTGCAGGGACAGTTACCCGAGGTCGACCTGTTTATCGGCACCTCGGAGGGCGCACGGATTGTCGAACTGATCGATAAACAACTGCAACTGTCGACCCCTAGCCGGGAAATCGGTAGTCCCGATTTTCTTTATGACCACACCACCCCACGGGTTAACTCCTCGCCGGTTTACAGTACCTACGTCAAGATTGCCGAAGGTTGTTCCAACCGCTGTTCCTATTGTGTGATTCCACAGCTACGGGGTGATTTACGTTCGCGCAGCATCACTTCGGTGGTCGCTGAGGTTGAGTCAATGGTGGCAAACGGGGTCACCGAAGTCAACCTGATCGCCCAGGATATCACCGCCTTTGGCCACGATCGCAACGACGGGGCAACATTGCCGAGCCTGCTACGTGAGCTGGTCAAGATCGATGGTCTGATATGGCTGCGCCTGCTCTATGCTTATCCGGAAGGGATCAGTGACGAATTGCTCGAGCTGATCGCCGGCGAAGATAAAATCTGTAATTACCTGGATCTGCCCCTGCAGCATATCGATGATATTATTTTAACCGGGATGAACCGTCGTCTCGACGAAGCCGGAACGCGCGCACTGCTTCAACGGATGCGCCGGCTGGTTCCTGATCTGACCCTGCGGACCACCTTTATCGTCGGTTTTCCCGGCGAGAACCGCGAGCAATTCGACAAACTGCTGCAGTTTGTCGGCGAAGGGCACTTTGAGCGCGTCGGGGTGTTCCGCTATTCGCGTGAAGAGGGAACCAGTGCTGCGCAACTCCCCGATCAGGTGGCGGCCGCGACCAAAACCTCGCGCTTTAAACGCTTGATGAAGGCCCAAGCGCGGGTATCCTTTCAGAAAAATCGCACCCTGATCGGTCATACCGAAGAGGTGTTGATCGAAGGTTACAGCGATGAAACCGATCTGCTGTTAAAAGGACGCAGCCGCCGCCAGGCTCCGGATATTGATGGCCACTGTCTGATTACCGCCGGTCAGGCGAATGTCGGCGACTACGTAACCTTGCGCATTACCGACTCTTCCGATTACGATCTGATTGGAGAGATCTGTGCCAACGCAGATGTGTCGGACGTCATCTGACGTCGTTCGTCGGTAAAAACCATTTAGCGATCAATAAGGAGTACCCATGAAAGCTATCCTCCCCGTTGCCGGCAAAGGCACACGCCTGCGCCCCCACACCCACACCAAGGCCAAGTCACTGGTCAAGGTCGCCGGCAAAACCGTCCTTGAGCATATCGTCGAACGTCTCAAGGTTCTGGATATCGATGAATATATTTTTATCACTGATGATAATGGCGGCCAGGTTGAAGACTTTATGGCCGAACACTACCCCGATCTGCGCTGCAGCTACCATATCCAGCAACAGCGTCTGGGGCCCGCTCACGCTGTTGCCCTGGCGGCGCCGTCAATCGAGCCGGGCGATGATCTGCTGGTGGTTTTTAACGATACCATATTTGTTACCGACCTGACCCGGATCAATAAACTTTGTGCTGATGCCGACGGCCTCATTTATTCCCGTGAAGTGGAAGATTACCAGCGTTTCGGGGTCAACGTCTTGCAGGGTGACTATATCGTTGACATGGTAGAAAAACCGGATACCCCGGTCTCACGGTTAGCTCAGGTCGGCCTCTATTATCTCAAGGACGGTGCCGGTTTTATTGCCGCTATAGAAGCCACCATCGCTGCCGGTGATACGGTCAAGGGGGAGTATTATCTGCCTTCGGTTTTCATGCGGATGATAACCGCAGGAAAAAAATTCAAGGCACCACAAATCGATGCCTGGCTTGACTGCGGCAAGCCCGAGACCCTGCTTGAAACCAACCGCTATCTGCTCGAAGGACGCCACCATATTCATGGTGAGGTGGAAGATTGCGTGCTGATTGAGCCGGTGCATATTGAAAAGGGCGCGTGCATCCGTCATTCGATCATCGGGCCTCATGTCTCCGTGGCCGCCGGTAGCGACATCAACGCCAGCACCATCAGCGATTCAATTATTAATGCCGATTGTAAGGTCAGCCACATGAACCTTGATCAGTCGCTGCTGGGGGACTCTGTCACCCTGGTCGGCGCGCCGCGCCGAATGAATATCGGCGACCATTCCCTGATCGTGATGGATCAGTAACAGGCGGTACCAACACCAATCATGGAATTGACCTCTTATCTGCCTTATCTGATACCGCCCCTGCTTGGGGCGCTGATCGGCTATGTCACCAATTACATCGCCATCCGTATGCTCTTTCGTCCGTTACGAGCGTGGCGGTTGTTCGGGCTGAGGGTTCCCCTGACGCCCGGCATTATTCCGGCTAAGCGTTCGGAACTGGCACGTCGCATGGGAGAGATGGTCGGTGATCACCTGTTGACGGCCGATGATGTCGGGCGGGCGCTCGGCAAGGAGTCGATTCAGCTGGAACTGCGCATGACGGTAACGCAGAAGCTCAGTCTCCTGCTGGATCGCCCCAGCGGTTCCCTGGCAAGCCTGGTGCCGGAACATTTTCGCCCACGCTTCGATGAAATGGTCCAGCTGTCCCAGAACAAGTTCGCTGCGTTACTTATAAAATATTTCGCCAGTGACCAGTTTGCTGACCAGGTGCGCAGCTTTTTGCGCGAGCAGGGGGATCAGTGGCTTGAGCGCGATCTTACCAGCCTGCTGACGCCGGAGCGCAACCGTGTCTGGCAGACCCATCTCGATAACCGCTACACCCGTTTGTTTCAATCGCCGGCGACATCAGCCTTGGTTGGTGGTGCTGTTGATCGCAAGGTCAAACAATTGCTGTTCAGCAAGCGCCCACTGCGGGATCATTTGCCGCAGGAGCTGGTCGAGGTTCTACTGGCACAACTGGAAAAAGAGCTGCCACCGCTGATTGAAAAGTTTGGCGAGATGCTCCAGGATCCGGCCTTTCGCGCCCAGTTGGTGAAAAAAGGAAAAAAGGGAATTGACGGCTTCCTTGATTCCTTAGGCGGACTTGCCGGACTGCTCAGCGGCTTTATTGACCTGAAAAAAATCTATGCCAAAATCCCTGAATTTCTAGATCGTGCCAGTGACGAAATAGCTGTCTGGTTGCACCAGCCACGCACCCGTGAACAGATGGCGATCCTGTTGCGCCAGCGCATCGACCAGCTGCTCGATCGTCCCGTAGCAAGCTTTACCGAAAACATTTCCCCACAAAAAATTGAAGGAACTCAGGCATTCATTCGTGAACAGGTCGTGGGCCGTCTGCAGTCACGCGCCACCATTGATACGGCCCTGGTGTTGACGGAAAGTGCCGTGGACCGCATCAAGGATCGTCCCTTCAACCAACTACTGACATCACTGCTGCCGGATGACGGGATCAATCGTGGGGTTGACCGGATTGCCGATAACCTCCTGGAAGCACTGCGCTCGGAGCAGATGCAGCGGGTCATGAAGCGCCTGATCAGTGAACAGACGCAGGTATGGGTTTACCAGAAACCCCTTGGCGTCATTTCTGAGAGATTTCCCCAGGACCTGCGTCGTGAAATTGATATCTCCGTGTGTCGGCTGGTGGAGGACATGCTTAAACAGGAAGCCCCTCGTCTGGTCGAAACCCTCAATGTCCGCCGTATGGTCGAAGACAAGGTCAATCGTCTTGATCTGCTTCAGGTCGAGGATCTGCTCATGGGGGTGATGAAAGAGCAGTTCAAGTATATTAACCTGTTCGGAGCTTTTTTGGGTTTCTTGATCGGTTGTATTAATCTTCTTGCTCTGTTGACGTTGTAGTGATTCAGCGTCAACAGGTAAAGTCAAATTTTTTTACCATCCGTTCTCTGCGCTTGCTTGAATCACCGAGAAGGCTGAGAAAAGCGGGATTTTTATGAACTCATCTGTCCCCTCTGTGGCTCTGTGACTCAAGGGATAAATATTCTGGCTCAGCCTCGGATGGTTTTTGAAAGGGATGAAATAATGAACAAGGCTACCTTTGCTGCCGGTTGTTTCTGGGGTGTAGAAGAAAGATTCCGCGTTCTGGATGGTGTCGTCCATACCGCCGTTGGTTACATGGGGGGGGCTCTCGAACATCCCACCTATCAGCAGGTTTGTAGTGGTGAAACCGGCCACGCCGAGGTGGTAGATCTGGAATACGATCCGGCACGCATCAGTTATCAGCAACTACTCGAGCGCTTTTTTACCCTCCACAATCCCACCAGCCTCAATCGCCAAGGGTGGGATATCGGTAATCAGTATCGCTCTGCTGTCTTCTACTACAGTGAAGAACAACGCCAACTCGCTACGGAAATGGTGGCAGCGGTTGACGCCTCCGGGCACTATGATGATCCCGTCGTTACAGAGATTGTTCCGGTGCTGACCTTCTGGCGGGCGGAGGAATATCATCAGCGGTATATTCAAAAACAATCCCAAAGATAAACTGATATGAAAGAGGTTAACCATCTCTTCTTCATCTTTTAGATTAAATAAAAAGATCACTGACCTGCTGCAGATCAGCGCCTTTGTGTTGTTGGTCGTGGGGAGCGGTTATCTGTTGCTGAGCGGTGCTGAGCGGCTCGGTTACAATTGGCAATGGCAACGGGTGACCCGTTATCTGATTGAAACCACCGCCGACGGTTGGCGTTTCGGACTCTTGTTTCAGGGATTGTGGGTCACCCTCGAAATTGTCGCCATCAGCCTTGGTTTATCGTTATTTATCGGCCTGGTGGTGGCGCTGATGCGCCTGTCCAACAGTCCGATGGCCACCGGTCTTGCTAAGGTTTATCTGGAGCTGATTCGTAACACCCCGCTACTGATCCAGATTTTTGTCATCTATTTTGTTTTAGCCCCAATTTTTGACATGGGGCGTTTTGCTGCTGCTGTTCTGGCCTTAAGCTTGTTTGAGGGGGCCTATGCGTCGGAAATTATCCGTGCCGGCATTCTTGCTATTCCCTCCGGCCAGTGGGAGGCATCTTTCTCCCTGGGAATGAACAGAGCCCAGAATTATCGCTATGTTATTCTCCCCCAGGCCCTGCGCCAGATGATTCCACCCCTGACCAGTCAGGGCATCTCTCTGGTGAAAGATTCAGCCCTGGTATCGACCATTGCTATTTATGACCTGACCATGCGCGGCCAACAGATTATCGCTGATACCTTTTTAACTTTTGAAATCTGGTTTGTTGTTGCCGCCATCTATCTTAGCGTTACCCTGATGCTGACGCTTCTGGTAAGATACCTGGAATATCAACTTTTCCCTTCCCGTTGACCACTGTTTTTTTTAAAAGGAGTAAACAATGAAGGTTCGATTGATTCTGTTAATATCACTGTTGCTGTTGTGTTCTTCCCCACTGTGGGCCAACACTAGCCGTCAGCAATTAATTCAGGAAAGTACCCTCGAGCAAGTGATCAAAAACAAGCGTTTGCGCGTCGGCTTTTCGACCTTTGTGCCCTGGGCCATGAAGGATAAGACCGGCGGCTTTACCGGTTTCGAAATCGAGGTGGCGAGACAACTGGCGCAGGACATGGAGGTTGAACTGGAATTGGCACCAACCCGCTGGTCGGGCATCATTCCGGCCCTTTTGACCGGCAAGTTCGATATCATCATCGGCGGCATGGGGATCACTCCGGCGCGCAACCTTAAAGTCAATTTCAGCGACCCCTACGAATATTCCGGCATGTCGATCCTCGCTAACCGGCGTTTAGCGGGTGAACGCAGCAAGATTGCAGAATTTAATTCGCCGGATGTCGAGATCGTCGCCCGCATCGGTACCACTGCCGCTGCCGCTGCCGAGCGCTACCTGCCCCAGGCGAAACTGCGCCTCTTTGATGATGAAGGGCAGGCGCTGCAGGAGCTTCTTAATAATCGCGCCGCCGCCATGGTTGCTTCGCAGCCGTTTCCGGAGTTTCAGGCCTTGCGTTACCCGGAACGATTGTATCTGCCGCTGGCGGGAAAAACCTTTACCCGTGAACCTATCGGTTTTGCGGTCCGTAAAGGAGATCCTGATTTTCTTAATTTTCTGAACAACTGGATCCGCCTGCGCTTTGCCGATGGCTGGCTGGAGGAACGTTATAACTACTGGTTTACCACTGAAGACTGGCGCGGTCAGATCGAGTAGGTTGCTGGTCAGTTTGATTTGAGCAACAAACAACAGGTCAAGAGGAGGCGTTTTTGCGACATTCCCTGCGCTGGGGGTGGCTTGATACCCTGTTGCTTCTGGCTCTGGTGACCCTGGTTGCTTATCTGGGCTACCGGGTCAGCGTTGGCCTGGAGTATCGGTGGAACTGGCAGGTTATCCCGCAGTATCTGCTGCGCCGCGATAGCGCTGGCGGGTGGGTGCCCAACATGCTCCTGCTCGGGCTGTTGACCACCATTCGCCTGAGTTTCTGGAGCCTCTTACTGGCCCTGCCCTTTGGGGTGATTGCCGGCTTGTTGCGCATCAGTCCACACCTGTTTAACCGCTTGCTGGGAGGCACTTATGTCACCCTGCTGCGCAATCTGCCACCGTTGGTACTGATATTTATTTTCTTTTTTTTCATCAGTGACCAGATTCTGCCACAATTGAACATCGGCGCACGTTTGTATGCTGCACCCGATTGGGTACAAACCCTGGTGCCGGTACT
This sequence comes from uncultured Geobacteraceae bacterium, assembly GCA_964565445.1. GTDB lineage: Bacteria > Desulfobacterota > Desulfuromonadia > Desulfuromonadales > Geopsychrobacteraceae > Pelovirga. Next base: position 7,146 of record CAZMFD010000026.1, on the reverse strand, counting down.
GGTTGCGCCCATTGGCCAGATTGAAACCTTTGTCGCAGCAGCTTTTACCCTGGCCCTGTTCGAGGGAGCTTATGTAGCGGAGATTGTTCGCGCCGGGATTAATAGTATCGAAGAGGGTCAGTGGGAGGCCGCTCGCGCTCTGGGGATGCGCCACTGGCAGATTCTGCGCCGGGTGATTCTGCCCCAGGCCTTGCAGCGGATGATCCCCCCATTAACCGGGCAGGCGATTTCGACTATCAAGGATTCAGCAATTGTTGCGGTTATTTCGGTTCAGGAGCTGACTTTTCAGGGGTTGGAATTGATGGCGGCCACTTATTTGACCTTTGAAGTGTGGTTGACCGTGACCGCCCTCTATTTTCTGTTAACCTATAGCTGTTCAACCCTGGCATGGCGATTGGAGTTACGCATGCGCCGCGCCTATCAGTATTGAGTTGTTCAGGTAGCCTTGAAAAAGGGGAAACAATGAGGATATTCAAAAGGATTCTTGTTTATTTGTTGTTGCTGACGGTAACTGCCTGCGCTCCCCTGTTTCCCGGGTTTGAGACGCCCACAGCCACCTTAAGCAGCTTACGGATACTGCCGGGGAATGCCATTGTCCCGACCTTTGAAATCGGTCTGAATATCAGTAATCCTAATCGGGTACCGCTCAAATTAGACGGGATGACCTACGCTGTGTACCTTGAAGGGGAGCCGGTGCTACGAGGCCTTACCAACCAGTTGCCGGTGATTGCCGCCTATGGTGAAGGGGAGATCCTGATCGAGGCCCGTCCTGATGTTTTCAGTACCATCAATCTCTTTACTCGCTGGTTGAATCAACCAGGTGATGTCTTCAATTACTCCTTTGAAGCCCAGCTCGATGTCGGCCGCTTTATACCAAAGATCACCATTGTCCGCTCCGGTGAAATCTCCCTGACACCATCAGGAAACCGATAAATAACAGAGCCCTATTTTAATAGGATTTACGAAAAACCGTCTTATGGCATTTCGGGCAGGGAGGAATCCGGGCGGTACGCTTCATGTGGAGCTCTTCCTGACAATTTTTGCAGGTCAGGGTTCCGGGACTGGTTATCTCGCCGGTTTTAAATTCCAGTTGCGCTTCTGCTTTTTGTGCCCACTCCTTGAGTTGTTCTGATGTCGTTGTCAAGATTCTGGCGAACAGGTTCTGGGCTCCGGCTGCGAGGCGGAGGGGAGTAACGGCACCTTTGACAGATTCCGTTGTTTTGCTGAAATGATCAGCGGCATGTCCAAGATCGCGTTTAACGTAGCCGGTAATCCGCTCAGACTGCTCACGGGTGAAAGCTCCTGCCGAGGTTAAATCATCACTGGCTTTCTTGAGGGCTTCATCCAGATTTTTTCGCCCACTTCCCATTAATTCTTCGGTTCGAGAGACAATCCTGGCGTAAAGGCTGAGCTCCTTTTGATCTTGTTGCTGCGATTTGTTTTCGGACATAATGACACTCCTTGATAATAATTGCTTCTTTGCGCTACTCAGGTGATCTTGACGAGCGACAACACTTGGAGTATAGCAGATTTAACGGTGAATATTGCTTGATGAGCAAGCGAGCGTAAACAACAGGTTCTTTACAGAGCAAAGAGTCTTCTATGTTTCGAATCCGTCGTATCTACGATACCGTATTACCGGTCAATCAACAGGCCATCACCCAGGTGCAAGGGATTCTGAAGAGCCAATTTCCGGATCTTGCTCAAAAAGATATCAGAAAATTGCCGGATCAGCTGACCAATCCTTTCAAATATCGTTTCCGCTCCATCCTCTCGGTTGCCGAAGGAAGTAAAGGAGATGTTAAAGGTTTTGCTTTGCTGCTACACGCAGCAGATCTGAATTTCTGTTATCTGGAATATGTCTCTGCTGCGGACAATATGACGGGCCGAGGGATCGGCGGCGCTTTATACGAACGTATCAGAACTGAAGCGCGTGCCCTGGGAGTCATCGGGATCTTCATGGAGTGCCTGCCCGACGATCCAGTGCTCTGCCCCGACCCCACCATATTGTCGCAGAACAAAGCGCGGTTAAAATTTTATGAGCAGTACGGTGCGCGCCCCATCATTGGCAGCGCTTACGAAACACCAGTCAAAGAGGGGGACGACAACCCTCCCTATCTGGTTTTCGATGGCCTGGGCGAAACAGCTGAACTGCCACAACAAAAAGTGAGAAAGATTGTCCGGGCCATTCTGGAGCGGAAGTATGCTCATCTTTGTCCCCAGGTCTATATTGATATGGTTGTTAACTCGTATGTAGAGAACCCCGTTCAGCTGCGGGATTTTCGCTATCTCAAAACAACCGGGGCAAAGGTAAAGGATGTAGCCACGCCGGTTGTCGACCGGCAGATTGCCTTGATCGTTAACGACCAGCATGATATCCACCATATCCGCGAACGCGGCTACGTTGAATCGCCGGTGCGCATCCGCTCCATTTTAAAGGAAATCGAGCCGACCGGACTTTTCTATCGCGCTCCGGTCAGACGTTTTGCCCTGCACCATTTGAAAAAAATTCATGCCGCTGACTTTGTCGATTATCTGAAATTGATGTGCTCCGGGCTGCCGGAGAAAAAAGCGCTGTATCCCTATGTTTTTCCGATTCGCAATGCAACCCGCCCGCCCAGGGAAAAAGCGGTTAAAGCCGGATATTACTGTATCGATACCTTCACTCCCTTGACACACAATGCTTATCCTGCGGCCAAACGGGCGGCTGACTGCGCCCTGACTGCGGCACGACTGGCCTTAGCCGGGCAGCTCTTGTCGTATGCCCTGGTGCGTCCTCCGGGGCACCACGCTGAACAACGTGCCTTTGGCGGATTTTGTTATTTTAACAATGCCGCTGTGGCGGCACAGGAACTGTGCAGCCAGGGGAAAGTCGCGATCATTGATATCGACTACCATCATGGCAACGGGACGCAAAATATTTTTTACCAGCGCAGTGATGTTCTGACTATCTCGCTCCACGGGCATCCGCGTTTTGCCTATCCCTATTTTAATGGTTTTGAGGATGAAACCGGTGACGGGGTGGGCAAAGGTTTCAATCTGAATATTCCATTACCTGAACAGCTGGATGGGGAAGGCTATGCCACCGCTTTGGAGAAAGCGCTGCGCAGAATCAGGCGCTTTAAGCCAACCTTTCTGGTTATCGCGCTGGGCCTTGATACGGCCAACGGCGACCCGACCGGTACCTGGAGTTTGAAACCCGCTGATTTTTTCGCGAACGGCAAAAAATTGGGAAGTCTTGGTCTGCCGACCCTGGTGATTCAGGAAGGAGGGTATGACAATCGATCTCTGGGCAAAAATGCCAGAAAATTTTTCCAGGGGCTCTGGGAAGGAAGTTTTGGCAATCCCCACCCGGTATTATCATCTTGACATTACGCATCCCTTTGATGATCAGGCTGGATTCGTCGCCTCCTTGTGTCCAGTCAGGCGCACGGAGCTCAGATCAATCCTCCAGACAATATGGAAACCACGGAGCAGAATCCATAAAAAGGTCAGGGGCAGAATCAATGTTTTAAGCATAAACAGGGCCATCAGGTTCAGCATGGCCGGTACCGCAACCTCGGCTTTCTTCTTCAGATTTTCAAGATTGATCAGATCCTTTGCCGCAGAGAGTTTAGAGGTGATACCTGAGTGCCACGATGTTTCAGCGGGCACGTTGCTTGCGGTCAGAACATCAACCTCCTGTGACAGGATTTCCAGTTCCACCATGTTTTGTTGGGTCTTGTTGTTGACATAGACGGTATCGACCAGGCCATTCAGACCGACTACGAGAATAAGCAGAAACCGGACCAGGCAAGCCAACAGGAAAAATCTGAACATCATGGACGAGAAATGTCCATTGCCGACAAACAGGCTTGCCAGCAACAGAACCGCCAGCAAGCTCAGGAGAATTTTGAAGAATCCGGTTGCCACGATCTCAAGCAGCACCTTCTGAATGACAAGGGAGCCGATGGCCAGCTTCATGATTGCTGAATATTGCTCGACCAGATCATGGACCGGATCAAGAACCTCCAGCGGTTGTACACTGACCAGCGCCCCCATTTGAACTGACTTGGCAACAGAGATGCCGGCATTCAGCACCCTGGCGGTGGCAAAAGCCGCTAAAGCCTGAACTGTTGCCTGGTTGACGTAGCTTTCCGTCTGACGATCGATGTAGCCGGACCAGGAAACGGCAACAATCAGCAGGATAATCAGGGCGACCATGAGTTGCCGTCCGGCGAAGGCTTTTTGTTTGCGGTTTATTATTGTCATGCCCTTGTTCCCGCCACGTTATGGATAACCGCAAATGCGATTAAAAATCAGTTTATCGGTTTCTGGTTGAAGCGGAGCAGCAGCATATTAACAGCTTCGCGTGCTCGACGGCGTGGAAGCATGGCTGTTAATCCGCCCGATTCGATTCCGGTTTCGGGTTTTTTGCCTGCCAGAGCGCTGAGAATCAGAAACATGTCGGCGACTACCCAAGTTTCAAGAATCACCTTTTTCCCTTCGCGGCGAAGCGACACCCAGATTGGCGCCATCAGCAGCCGATGTCCTCTGCGGTAAATCCGTTGTTCAGCGTCGCGACTGTTCAAGGTGAATCCGGTTTCAGTCGCCCAGATGTCAACCTGCGGCCAGAAGTCTTTGGGACAAGGGAAGCTGACGATTGTGCGTCTGTTCATCTGTTTATACCTGACCAGGAACCGGAAGCAGGATCCTAATGAGCGTTGACGTCGAGGATGAGCATCGGCCCATCGGGAACAATTGCCCAGCGGGCCTCATTGCCAAAGCGTTCAAGCAGTTGCGCTACGGCGTGAGATATGTTGGTTACCGGCTGGAAATGAAAACGGCGCAGGGTCTCAGCGGTGATACCACCGGTATGAAGCCAGACCTCTTTTTTTGTCATGACCTGATAGGTCTCCTGGGCACACCACTGGTCAGGAACAAAAAATTCCTTGTTCATCACCTTGTCGATAAATTCCTGGGGACTGGTGGCGTATTCAAAAACCTCTTGATATTCGTCACTGCCAAAGCCTTCGGGACACTCACTGGCGATCAGAATGACGCCACCGTTACGGGTAGCGGCAGCGACACCGGACAAACCCTTGGCGGTCTGATACAGATTACAGTCAAGAGGCGCACCGGCATTGGTGGTAACCACGAAATCAAGCGGTTCATCCAGAACCTTCATACAATGCTGCGACAGAAACGCCACTCCGGCAAGATGGGCATTGACCGGATGGCCGGAAAAAACGCCGGTGACCCGTTTGCTGGTATCAAGGGTAACGTTGATAATGAAATCAGCACCGGCCTTTGCCATAATCGCCAATCCCGCTTCATGAAACGGGTTGCCGTCAAGGACCCCGTAGCGGGTCTGCGGGTGGGCCACCATTTCCGGGCCATGCATGAATTCCAGGGTTTTGACTGATGATATGCCCGGCAGGATCGATTTGCGTCCGCCGGAAAAACCGGCCCACATATGGGGCTCGATAAAGCCGGTGAGAATTTTCAGGTCAGCCTCGACATAGTGACGGTTGACTAAGGCCGGAACCCCATCACCAATGTGGCCGACCAGCACCATATCCTCGTCCTCTTTTGACATGTGATTGATAATCCGGTAATTGGCAGCAATGTCAGCACCCACCAACTTTTCCAGCTCCGCCCCCTGGTTGGGACGATGGATACCGGTGGCAATCAGGATGCTGATACTGTCCGCCGCCAAACCAGCTTGTTCGAGCTGGGCAATAATCACCGGTAACAACACTCGGTTGGGAACCGGGCGGGTAATATCACTGATAACGATGACCGCATTTTTGCGTCCCCGCGCCATTTTCGCCAGCGGAATGGAGTCGATGGGTGTGGTGAGTGAGTGATCCACTTCGGCAGCGGGATCACTCAATGCAACGGCTTCAGCCGGATAAAGAACGCCCTTGAAGTTCGGTGTTTGCGGATATTCGAGGGGAATGGTGCCATTGCCATATTTCAGATCCACAATCATGATTCAATCTCCTGAGGTAAGATAGGTGGGTCTACTGCGCAGATGGAAGTCATTATAACACAGGCAGATGTCATAAAAAGAATGAACTATTACCAGGATCTACGATCGGAATGATGTCGAGCTGGGCTGATAAAACGGTTTTTCTGGGTGAAAAATCTTATCAATCAAATATCGGTGTACAAAAAAATCATCTGATTATTTTATACACTCGATTTTTTCAAAAAAATCAGCAGGTTAGACTTCAAAAGTGAGCTCTCCTGGGTGCCCTGGATGCCGTGCCTGTATATTTTACCTATATATATGCAGTGGATGGAAGTGTTCCGCGGATCGTCTTCAGAACTCTTTATTAAGTTTTTACTCAATGTATTCGTATAGTTAAGAGTTGTTTCGGTAAAAGATAAAATATTGGCACACTCTCTGCTTTATAGTATGTCAACAACACAGCATGCTGATCTTCAGCAGCTCTTTATAGGAGGACGCCATGAAAACCACATTACGTAATACCCTGATCGCCCTGTTGACCTTTTCTTCTTCTGCTTATGCTGCCACTAATGCTGGTGCCGGCGAAGGAGGACTGCTGGTTTCCTTGTTTTTGGGCTTCTTTGCTTTGATCGTGGTGTTCCAGTTGGTACCGGCGACCCTGATGCTGGTTGGTATCCTGCGCGGGCTGTTCGGACGTGACCGTGAAACCGTCAAGGTCAAGAGTTGATTTCACGTTAAAAAAATAATCACCGAGTGAACAGGCACCTGTACCACAAGAGTAGGCGGTTGCCTGTAACCAAAATCGATCTAACCCTAAGGAGAAATATCATGAAATCACTACTGTCATCCCTCGCCGTTGTCCTGCTTCTTGCTGCCCCTGCCTTTGCTGTTGACACCGCGGTGACCTACAGCAGCGGATTGCTGGTTCTGTTGTTTGTCGGCTTCTGTGCGTTGATCATCGTAGCGCAACTGGTACCGGCCGTGCTGATGCTGTTCGGCATGACCAAAGCTGTCACCCAGGGCTCACGCAAGACCGCAGCCGTGAAAAACTAAGGCTAACTCAACCTTCTTCTGATTGACCGACAACGAATGGCAGGTGACCCGCAGGTTACCTGCCATTGTTTTTTGGTGCTGAAAATCCTGGTGCAACCACTGAAACAGCCCCAGACATCAGAGGCAGTTACCCCAGG
>CAZMFD010000025.1:19975-41558 GCA_964565445.1 uncultured Geobacteraceae bacterium | reverse complement strand
CGTCGAAGATGCCGCCATCCAATGTGCCAAAACCACCAAACGCATCCATGGAAAACAGTGTGCCGGTGGTGGATTCATAGGTCATCATGGTTTCCGGCCAATGGACCATGGGGGTTAGATAAAAGTTGAGGGTATGTTTGCCCAGAGATAACTGATCGCCGTCCTTGATCGTATGGTAATTCTTTAAGGGACCATAAAAGTCATCGAGCAATTCAAAGGTTTTGGCATTGCCGACCAGCTTCAAATCCGGATATTTATCCTGTAAGGCCTTGATGGCGCCGGAATGATCAGGTTCCATGTGATTAATGACAAGATAGTCTAAAGGTCTGTCGTTGAGTATGCTGTCGATTTTTTCGATAAAGACATTGGTTTTAGTGTTTTTTACCGTATCAAAAACAGCGGTTTTTTCATCATCAATCAGATAAGCGTTGTAGGAAACGCCGCGATCCAAAGGCCACAGGTTCTCAAACAGGCGGGTTTCGCGGTCATTGACGCCGATATAATAAATCTCATCGGTAATGTTGGCGGTGGTTAGCATGAAAAAGCTCCTCTGTTGTTAATCGGACAGGGTCTGTTTGGATTCAGTCGCCGCATCTACCAGATAAAGAATCGACCGGTAGGGGATCTCACCGCGCAGCGACAGGCCGATTTCACAGGTTTTGCTGGTTGAATAGCCGGCATCACATCCCAGTAGTTGCTCTTTTAACCCTTCCAGCGCTGATTCATTCAGCTCCGGATAGTTGAAACCACGATCCCCGGCGAATCCACAGCAGTAGATTTCTTCCGGCACCACGACTTCGGTGGCACAGGCCTGGGCCAGACGCACGAATTTGTCAGTAAGCTCCATCTTGCGCGCGCTGCAGGTCACATGCAGGGCGACTTTTTGTGGTAACGGGGTAAAGGTCAGCTTGTCCAGAAGAAAATCAAGGACAAACTCGATCGGTTCATAGAGCTTCAATTTTTTGTCCAGCTTATCTTTCATTCGCATCAAACAGGGGCTGGTGTCACAGAGAACCGGAATTGCGCCATCGCCAGAGATGGTCAACAGGGCCCGGCTGAGTTCTTCACTTTTGTCATCTGCCTGTTTGAAGAAGCCTTTGCTTTCAAATGCCTGCCCGCAGCAGAGTCTGCCGAGCTGGTCGGGATAGAGGATCTGATAACCGGCTTTTTTCAGCACGGCAATGGTTTTATCGGGCAGCGCTTCCGGTTCCGTTTCCCCCCGTGCTGGACCGCTCATACAGCGACTGGGACAGGCCGGAAAATAAATGACCTGCAGCGGGTTGTTCGGGTCAACCTTCTCTGCGGTAATTTTTCCAACACCCGATGGCATCTCCCGGTTCCACAGCGGCAGATGGTTGGCACTTAAGGTTCTGGCGGCTGAAGAGGCGGTTTCCATGAAAGCGGTGCCGGTCAGCTGATGGATTTTATCAACACCTTTTAAGGTGGTATTGATGCTGGTGGCAACCCCTTTGAAATTACGCGCTACCCAATCGGCAACCAGGTTGGCAAGCTCTCCGTTGGCCTCTTCGCGCAGCGCTTTAACCATCTTACCAGTGTCGATGCCGACCGGGCAGCGGGTGGCGCAGAGGCCATCAGCGGCACAGGTCTCCTTGCCCGGATAACGGTAGGACTTGAGCAGTTGTTTAACCAGCTCCGGCGGTCCATTTTCTGCCATTTGCCGACTGATTTCGCGCCGGCCGACAATTCGCTGGCGGGGAGTGAATGACAGGTTGCGCGATGGGCAGACCGGCTCGCAAAAGCCGCATTCAATGCATTTATCGACCAATTCGTGGGTGGCCGGCAGCGGTTTTAAGTTCTTGATATGGGTTTCGGCATCCGGGTTGATAATGACCCCCGGGTTGAGCAATTGTTCGGGATCGAACAGCTGTTTGAGCTGAACCATCAGCTCGTAGGCTGCAGTTCCCCATTCCTTTTCAACAAACGGAGCCATATTACGACCAGTGCCATGTTCGGCCTTCAAGGAACCATCATATTTGTCCACCACCAAGCTGACGACATCATCCATCAAATGGCGATAGCGTAGAACCTCTTCTTCCTGGGAGAAGTCCTGGGTAAAGACAAAGTGCAGGTTGCCTTCCAGGGCATGGCCGAAAATGATCGCTTCGTGATAATGATATTTCTTGAACAGTTCCTGTAAATCGAGGGCGGCGGCAGCCAGATGCTGAATCGAGAAGGCGACATCCTCGATGATCACTGTGGTCCCGGTTTCACGCACGGCCCCGACCGCCGGGAAGAGTCCTTTGCGGATATTCCAGTAGACCTTATATTCCTCAGGATTGGCGGTAAACTCCAGCGGGCGGACAGTCTTGACTTTTGCCAGTGCCGAACCGATTTGTTTGATCTGTTGTTGCAGCTTTGCGGCACTGGTCGCGCGGGTCTCCACCAGCAAGGCGGTGACGTCATCCCCGAGTCCAGCCAAGTAAGCGGGCATACCAGGTTCGTCCTGAACCGACGCCAGGGCGGCGCGATCCATCAGCTCAGCGGCCGCAACCGGGAGCTCCTCGCGCAGCAGCGGAATGACGCTGCAGGCGGTGGAAACGTCAGGAAACATGATCAGAGCGCTGGCCTTGTGTTGGTGTTCGACAACCGTCTTGTAGACCACGTTGGCGATAAACCCGAGGGTGCCTTCCGATCCGACCATTAACTGCTGCATGATGTCAAAGGGATCCTTGAAATCAACCAGGGCGTTGAGACTGTAACCGGTGGTGTTTTTAATTTTGAACTTATAACGAATACGGTCACTTAATTCAGGATCGGCAGCAACGCTGTCACGCAGCTCGGTAAGTCCCTGGAGAATATGGGGATGGCTGCGCTTGAAGGCTGAGCGGCTCTTGTCGTCCGCAGTATCGACAACGGTTCCATCGGCCAGAATCAAACGCAGGCTATCCAGGGTCTTATAACTGTTCTCGGCCACCCCGCAACACATGCCGCTGGCATTATTGGCAACAATACCGCCGATTTTGGCACTGTCGATGGAGGCCGGGTCAGGCCCGATCTTTTTGCCGAACTCGGCCAACAAGACGTTGGCACGACTGCCGATGATGCCGGGTTGCAGTTCAATCTTTCGGGCCTTATCAAATATCCGGTAGCCTTGCCAGCCTTTGCCCAGCTGGATGAGGATACTGTCGCTGATTGCCTGACCCGAGAGGCTGGTACCTGCCGCCCGGAAAGTGACCGGCAATTTCCTTTCACTGGCTTCACGTAGAATCAGCTGGACCTCGTCCTGGTTTTCAACATGGATAACGATTTTTGGAATCAGCCGATAAAAACTGGCATCGGTTCCAAAGGTTACCGTCTTCAGCGGATCGGTAGTCAATTGCTTTTTAGGCAAGGTTTTGCTGACGGCAGTTAGAAAATCCTGGTAGGGAGCAGGGAGCATGGCTTGGATCCTTTACTTGATGTGTCAATGACCCTGGCAGGTGATTCAAGTTCATTGACGGGGAGCTGACTTCCTTTAAAAAAAAACAATTTCACCGCTGCGAAGTTGAATAGCAGGGATGTCTACATCTTTAGGGTGGGGGCTGAACAACCAGAAGTAACAGTTCGAAAGTACGTGAGCTTGTTCTTTATTGGTATTCTACCCTGCACATTATCGCCCCGGTTATTATAAAAATCAACATCAAGGGCAATGTCATGGGGTCCCGCACTCCCCTATTTTTTTAGCAAGCACTCCAAAGGTGAGCAAAAAGAGCTAACCTTTAATTGTATGTGACCAGTCATATTGGCTTATGGATACTGACGCTGTACGCTTTGACACTTGACTGATTACGAAGTACCATTAAACTCTGATTCAAATCTTCCAACACAAAGACTTGTTCCGGAGGTTCAGCTCTTTGCTTCGCGACAGTTTTGCCACCGCTGATGGTGGACAGCAGTAGGTTTAAATCCCATGGCATTTTCAGAAATTGAACAGAAGAGAATTGAAAAAGCTTTGTCTGCTTTTCTTGAACAAAAACGTCCCCCTGTGCATATTCGCAAGGAGCTGGATTTTGGCTACAGAATGTCAGGGCAAAGTGTTGAGCTTTTCGAAATTCGGCCCAAATGGAACGATTCGAGCATCGTTCAGGAGCTTCCGTTTGCTAAGACGACCTACATCAGGACAAAAAAGGCTTGGAAAATTTTTTGGCACCGTGCCGATTTGAGATGGCATGGCTACCAACCGGATCTGATGGTTTCATCCTTTGATAAGTTTCTGCAGGTTGTTGATCAGGACGAATATGGTTGTTTCTTTGGTTAATGGTTCTGATGGGTTGGATCAGAATTTGTCAACCCAATTTGACGAGCTCCTGGCGCGGGTCCATTCTTGCACCCTGTGTGCAAATGAGTTGCCGGATGGACCACGACCGGTCGTGCAGATTCATCCTGCAGCACGGATTCTCATTGCCGGTCAGGCGCCGGGACGCAGGGTTCATGCGTCCGGCATTCCTTTTAACGATCCCAGCGGGGTGCGCCTACGCTCATGGCTGGGGGTCTCCGCTGACACCTTTTATGACCCGCAACTGTTTGCGCTGGTCCCCATGGCGTTCTGTTACCCGGGTAGCAGTCGTTCCGGTGACCTGCCGCCCCCGCCCCGTTGCGCCAAAATCTGGCGCGACTCGCTATTGTCCCTGCTGCCCGATCTAAAATTGACGCTTGTTCTCGGTCAATATGCCCACGCCTATCACTTTCACGATAGCAGATCGACTCTGACTGAGCGGGTGATAGCCTGGCGGGATTATTGGCCGGATCTGGTACCTTTACCTCACCCGAGCCCACGTAATACCCTGTGGTTGCGCCGTAATCCATGGTTTGAACAAAACTTGATTCCGATTCTGCAGCAACGTGTTGCTGAGATCCTACGCTGAGCCGGAAAAGTGAGTTGCCGGCCCGAATAACAAAAATATCAACCACAAAACTGAGAAGGGAAAATTCTAATGTCCGACCACAATCATCCCCGTCCTCACCTTGTAGGCATCAATCACGTCGCCCTGGAAGTTGGTAATATTGACGAAGCTCTTGAATTTTACGGTCAGCTTTTTCAGTTTGAGTTGCGTGGTCGCAGCGAGAACATGGCGTTTATTGATATGGGTGACCAGTTTCTGGCCCTAGCACAGGACAGCGACCGCGATCCCGACCGGCACCGGCACTTCGGGCTGGTTGTCGATGATCGCAGCAGCCTGCGGACACATCTGGAGGCTCTTGATGTAGAGATTATTCCTGGAAGGGGGTTGAACTTTCGCGATCCTTGGGGGAATTATATCCAGGTTGTGGTTTACGCCGATATCCAGTTCAGTAAGACCCCTGAAATTTTAAAAGGTATGGGCCTGAATCTGACAAAAACGGCCGATGCCTTGGAGGAGTTGCGAGATAAGGGGATGGGCTGACGCGGTAGTCGGCCTAAAGATTGTCCGGGGACATCACCTGGTTCCATGAAGGAATGGAGAGGCAACATTTTGACAACTACCTCTTGCCAAAGCCTTTGTTGTTGGTAAACTTGGTCTGAGCTTAACTTTTTTCTATCAAGGAGGATTATGCGATGAAAGGGAATGAAAAGCTGATCAAATCTCTGAATACCCGGTTAATGGAAGAGTTGACTGCTATCAACCAGTACTTCGTACATGCGGAATTGTGCGAGGACTGGGGTTATGAAAGCCTCCAGGCGGCTATCAGGCAACGCTCCATTTCCGAAATGAAACATGCCGAGAAACTAATTGAGCGGATCTTGTTCCTGGAAGGGCAACCGGATGTGTCTACACTTGACAAGATTTCCATCGGCAAAAGTGTGGATAAGATGCACAAGAACGACTTGAGTGCCGAAGATAGCGCAATCAAGGGTTATAATGAAAGTATCCGTCTCGCCGCCGAAGTTGGAGACAATGGCACCAAGAGCATGCTCGAAGAAATTCTTAAGGAGGAGGAAGAGCATCTCGATTGGCTGGAAGCCCAGCAGGATCAGATTGAGCAGATGGGACTGCAGCTTTACCTGGCCGAGCAGATCAGGTAAACCTTAGCGTTTCCACCGCCTTTCATGGGGACCTGCATGCAGCGGTCCCCCATGAAAGGCAAGGGATTGCCTGACGCACCAAGGGTGATGTCCGTTGTTAAGGTAACTGAAGTTCTGTCGTCGGCGTGCTTACGTACGTCGAAGCAGTGAAATAATCGCGACTGACCATAAGCGGGCGCAGCAGTTGGTGAGTTTTTGCGACGCTACTACGTTATGGACTGTCACGTTCCTTATTGTTGAGCGAAATCAACGTCGCCACTGGATCCGCCGAGTCGTCCGGGGCGATTTTTTTAATGCTGTTAAGGATCAGAATGGTACGTCAGCAAAGAGTCGTCTCTCTCGATGTGGAAATTCTGATCTTGTGTTGAATGATTATAAAGCTGAAGCCAGCGTCTTTGGATGTATAATTTTTCTCTTTTAGGATCATTTAAAGTATGGATGATATCAAGCTTTATGAGGAGCTGGTCAGGCTGAAAAAAACCGGGCGCACCGGTGTGCTGATGACCGTGGTGGAAAGCCAGGGTTCGACCCCACGTAAGGCGGGAGCAAAAATGCTGGTTCGTGATGACCGAACTACTCTCGGCACGGTCGGAGGTGGCGCCGTTGAGTTGCGCGCCTTGCGCGGCGCTGAGGAAGTCTTTGCGACGGGGCGCACGCAGATAATAACTTGCGAACTGACTGAAGCCCATGGTCTGACCTGTGGCGGCATCCTGCGCCTTTACCTCGAGATTCTGACACCCGTCCCGCAGTTGCTGGTTGTTGGCCAGGGGCATATCGCCCAGGCCCTGAATGAGCTTGGTCCCTGCACGGGATTTGTTGTAACCCTCCTCGAACCGCCGGTCAACTATGAAGCTTGGTCGGCACTTCGTGAAAAAATCAGTGCCCTTGCCAACGGCCATGCAAGTTCCATTGTTATCGCCTGCCCAGGGCATGATCAGGATTTTACTGCAGCCCGCGCCGCTCTGGAAGCTAACGCCGGCTTTGTCGGCGTAGTCGGTAGCCACCGTAAGCGCAAGGCCATGGAAGATTATCTGCGCGCGCAGGGTTGTGCGACTAACGCCATAACCGCCATTCAATCGCCGGTGGGACTTGATATTAGTGCTGAAACTCCGGCGGAAATCGCCCTGAGTATTCTGGCGCAGCTGATTCAGAACTGTCGGCGACAGGAAGTTTCATGACCAGAAATCTCTCTGCCATTGTTCTGGCCGCCGGGCGGTCGCAGCGCATGGGCAGCAGCAAACCGCTTCTGCCGCTGGGAGGCAGAACGGTACTCCAGCAGGTACTGCTTGCGTTGAGTGCAGCTCAGCCTGTGCGAACCCTGGTGGTTCTTGGTGTGCAGGGTGAACCCGTTGCCGAAAGTCTGGCCGACTTTGGCGTTTCTATCCTCTGGAATCGCGCCGAAGATAGTGACATGGTTGATTCTTTACGCACAGCTCTGCCGGTTTTGCCGGAGGAGGATCAGGGTGTGATTGTTTGTCTGGGTGATCAGCCGCTGATTGCCCCTGCAACGTACCGCCGCCTGGCTGACCATTATCAGGCACACCGGGATGCTATCGTTCAGCCGCGCTGCAACGGCCGTAAGGGGCACCCCTTGTTGGTGCCAGGCAAGCTTCTAAGAGAGCTTGTGGCGTACCCCACCCTGCGTGACCTGATAACGGCACATGCCCCGCGCCTGCAACTGGTTGATGTCGATGATCCGGGTATACTGGTGGATATGGATACTCCGGAGGATTATCAGCGCATTCTACATTTGTGGAAACAAGCTCGTTAGCCGTTCTGTTTGAGTAATTGCTCCTGAATCAGTCCCTTGAACATGGAAATTTTATAGGCGTTGTGTTCCAGCGTCTTCGCCTTGGCGACACTGGCTTCGGCTGCCTGAGCAGCGGTTTCGGCCGTGAGTCGTTGACCTTTGAGCACTGCTTCAGCGTCCCGGCTGCGCCAGGGAATCGGGGCCGCGCCACTCAGTACGATCCGCACCTTTGTGACCCGGTCCTGGTCGATGACCAGGGCCAGAGCCAGGCCTGCCACGGCAAAATCCCAGGACTGGCGCGCGCCTACCTTGCGATAGCTGCTGCGCAGTCCCGCAGCCGGCGCCGGAATGTTCACTGCCGTGATGACCTCCCCAGGTTCAAGATAGGTTTCGCGAAGCGGATTATCCGCAGGTGGAACATGAAGATCGGCGACAGGCAGGGTGCGTTCGCCTTGCGCTCCACTGATCTGCACAACGGCATCCAGCGCCACAAGGGCAGGAGCCACATCAGATGGATGGACAATGTAGCAGGCGCTGCCGCCGTGAATGCAATGAAACTGATTTTGTCCATTGACGGCGTAACATGTCGATCCACCTTTACGTATACAGTCGAATTCGCCTCGGTAGTACCAGCAACGGGGCTTTTGGCAGAGATTGCCCCCCAGGGTTCCCTGGTTGCGCAGTTGCGGACTGGCGACCTCCGCGGCGGCCTCGGCGAGCACGGGGTAGCGATCGATGATGTCCGGCTCTGTCGCCAGGGTGCTGATGCTCACCAGAGCTCCGACCTTAAGCCAGCCATCATCTGTTTTTTTAATGTTTTTGAGATCATGCAGGGCATTCAGGCTGACCACCTTTTCTGCCGGGAAGATCTTATCATGCAGGCAGCCGAGCAGGTCGCTGCCCCCCGCATGGACATAGGCGTTGGTTGTTTTCAGTTCCCGAAACACTTCTTTTAAACTTTCAGGGCGTGCATAATTAAATGCCGGCAGCATATCTCAACCCTCCTTTGTGTTTGATTGGGTTAGCACTTTCATCACCTGAAGCGGATTGAGTGGCGTGTCGGTAAAGCGCACCCCGGTGGCATGACAGACCGCATTGGCGATGGCTGCAGCGGTCGGGATGGTGACTGGTTCGCCGAGACCCTTGGCACCGGTGCTGTTGGCCTCGGCATCGGGCAGATCGATTGGCAGGGATGTCATCTGCAGGGGCACATCAAGTGCCGTAGGCAGCTTGTAGTCATGCCAGTTCTTGTTGACGAGTTTTCCGGACTGTCCATCATCGAACTGGCGAACCTCGGTCATTCCCAGACCAATACCCATCGCAATGCCGCCAAACACCTGGTTGTCATAGGTCAGACGATTAATGACCCGGCCACTTTCATTCGCACCAAGAAAACGCAGCAATTTAATTTCACCGGTATGGGTATTGACTTCAACTTCGCAGAATTGGGCAGCAAAGGGATTGACCGATTTGTTTTCCGGATTGGGGCCCCGATATCCGGTACCGACAACGACGCCACGCTTTTTCAGCTGACTGATGTCAGTGATGGCAACTTTTTTTCCGGAATCCTGTTTCGAAACCACCATGTTTCCAGCAAAGCGCAGTTCCTCAGGTTGGACATCGAGGTGGTCTGCAGCCATTTGCAGTAATTGACGCTTAACTTCGATGGCCGCTGCACGTACAGTCGGGGCTTCGGTCGGTACTGTTTTGCTGCCGCCGCTCGGCGTCGCGTACTGGGTGGTTCCGGTGTCGGCATTTTCAATCTGTATGAGTTCCGGCTTCACACCCAGTTCTTCGGCGGCGACCATGGCCATGATGGTTTTTGTGCCGGTGCCGATATCCGATGCGCCCATATTCAGGTTAACGCTGCCATCTGCGAACAGCTTGACGATGACCGTCGATGGTGGTCCGCCACCACCGACAAACCAGACACAGCTACCCATACCGACTCCGCGCTTCAGATGTCCTCCACGCTGGTTTGCCTGCGTTGCGGCCTCGCGACTCTGAGACCAGTTGAATTTTTCAGCCCCTTGTTTGATGCATTCTTCGAGGCCGGTAGTGGTATAGGGAATACTGCCGCGGCCCTGACTTATCAGGGGGATATTGCGCAGGCGCAGGTCAACGGGGTCCATGCCGATCGCCTCTGCCAACTCATCCATGATCTGTTCAAGGGCCCAGGAACACTGTGGATGCCCAGGCGCTCGGAAGGGTCGGGATGGACCGCCGTTGATAAAAATATCGGTTGTTTCGCAACGCACATTGGGACACAGATAGAGATCGCGCACCAGCCAGTCGAGGATCGCCGTGCCGCCGGCGGGATAGGCACCGCCGGTTCCAGTAGCGACGAATTCAAGGGCGGTGAGGGTTCCGTCGCTCTTGGCACCAGCCTTAATTTTCATATTGGCGGGTGGTCGATTTCCGACGCAGAGAAAAGTTTCCTCACGGGAGAGGAATAATTTGACCGGTCGGGCAGTTTCTTTCGCCAGCAGGGCGGCGATGATGGTGTATTTCCCAGGTTGCAGCTTGCTCCCGAATGCGCCGCCAAGGTAATGACCGATGACTCGTACCTTCGATAGCGGCAGCTTCAGGGTGGCGGCAACTTTGGATTGAACGGCGTATACGCCTTGCGTCGATTCCCAGATGGTCAGGCTGTCCCCTTCCCAATTAGCAACGCAGCCATGTAATTCCAAGGGCGTATGCAATTCGGATTCGGTGCGAAACTCTCGCTCCCGGACCACATCGGCCTCGGTAAAGCCCTTGGTTATATCGCCACGGCTATAGCTGTCTTTGTTGACTTGATTGCCTCCGGAATGAATGTCCGGTGCTGCGCTTTCCAATGCTTTGCGCTCATCAACGACAAAGGGCAGCACCTTGTAGTCCACATCGATAGCCCGTAAGGCATCTTGAGCCTGTTGCGGTGTGTCGGCAGCGACTGCGGCGACCGCTTCACCTTCAAAGCGGCAATGCGAATCAAATAGAAGGTTTTCGTGCCCATCGGCCCATCGCCACGTTAATTTGGCTGACTGGCTTTGGTTGGTAATGATGGTTCTGACTCCGGGCAACTGTTGCGCAGCTTTTGTGTTAATGCTTTGTACTTTGGCATGGGGATGAGGACAGCGCAGCACAGCACCATAGAGCATGCGTGGCAAGGTGACGTCAGACGGATAGACTGCCGTCCCGCTAACGCGATCGTAGCCGTCTGCGCGCGGCAGACCTTTGCCGATAACGTTGGTTTGCCCCCATGGTTGTGGGTTATCGCCGGCCGCGGGGGTTTCCGGAACCGGCAGATCATTAACATAATACAAATCTTTCTGATCGGCCATGTCTACCTCCACAAAAAATTACACAGATCAGGTGCCGGTTTCACGGTGAAGGGGCCGGCAAAATGTCCTGGTTAAGGATTGTTCCCCAGTGGGATAGTGATCAGCTGCGTTTGTTGACCGCTGCTGCCTTGACGGCCTCGAAAATATGAGTATAGGCGCCGCACCGGCACAGGTTACCGCTCATACCACGGGCAATTTCATCCATCGTCGGATTTGGATTGGCACGCAACAAACCTTCCGCGGCCATGATCTGTCCCGGGGTGCAATAGCCACACTGATAGGCATCCTGCTCCAGGAACGCCTGTTGCGTTGTGCCGAGCTGCTCTTTATTCATGAGTCCCTCAAGGGTGACGATTTTCTTACCGACAGCTTCAACCGCCAATAACATACAGGCATAACGCGGCTCATCATTGACCAGTACCGTACAGGCGCCGCACTCTCCACGCTCGCAACCGACCTTGGTGCCGGTCAGGCCCAATCGGTCGCGTAACACGAAAAGAAGGGTCCAGCGCGGCTCGACCAGCAAGCGCTTGCGCTGGCCGTTGATGTCAAGGGTAATTTTGCTCATGTCCTCGGTCGTAAATTCCGGGCTGGCGGCTTGAACCTCATTGATCTGAAACCGCGCACCGGCCGCAAACAACGCGGTTGATGCTCCGGCGGCAGACAGAAAGCCGCGCCGGGTCACCCCCCTGCCACACTCACAATTGCCGTCTGTGGATTTTTTTGACATGAGCTCTCCTTTTATAAGTCAGTTGAACAAACTTGCGTAGTTTTTGAAAAACGTACGCATCAGGACTTTAACAAGTATGTAATACAGATTCCCAATGTCAAGCGGCTGAAGTTTCCCAATTCCCCGCCAACCCTTTACGGCTTGTCTTCAGTTCGGGCAGCATGGGGAAGTGCGGCAAGTTGTTTGGGTAACTTGAAAGAGGCGGTTTCCCTGTTAGTATTACAGAGAAGTAGGGTTTGTAGGGTAATTGCAGGATGTTAATCTTTTATCCCAAAAGAAAGGACGAACCGATGAAAATCTTTGTCACTGGAGGGACCGGTTTTGTCGGCAATGAAGTGGTGAGGCAACTCATCGATCAGGGTCATGAGGTCGCTGCCTTGGTGCGCTCCGGCTCCGAGAGTAAATTGAGCCTGGCTAACTCAGATCAGGTGACAATCCATCCGGGTGACGTTACCGAGCCCGATAGTTTGCCGCAGGCCATGCAGGGGTGCGATGCGGTGATTCATCTGGTAGGGATCATTAGGGAATTTCCTGAAAAAGGGGTGACCTTCGAACGCTTGCATGTTGAAGGCTCACGGAATGTTATAGAGGCTGCATCTACGCAGGGAGTAGTGCGCTACCTACATATGAGCGCTAACGGTGCCCGTCAGGATGGGAATACGGGCTATCATCAGACAAAATGGCAGGCAGAGCAACTTCTGCGGGAAGCAGCGCTGGACTGGACCATTTTTCGTCCCTCCCTGATTTTTGGTCGCGGGGGCGAATTTGTGGAAATGCTGGCGGGTCTGATTCGTAAACTGCCGGTTGTTCCGGTCATCGGGGATGGGCAATATCGTATCCAACCGGTGAGCGTCCATCAAGTTGCTGAAACCTACGTCAAAGCCCTCACTCTTCCGGAATCCATCGGACAGGTTTATCACCCGGGAGGGTCCGAAAGCTATACCTATGATGAACTTCTTGACCTCACGGGTAAGGCTCTCGGTAAAGACAAGGTCCACAAAATACATCAGCCGGTATCCATGGTTAAACCCTTTGTCAAGCTCCTTGAAGGCCATGAGAAATTTCCCTTGACCCAGGATCAGATGACCATGTTGCTCGAAGGTAATGAGTGCGATATTCAGAATTGGGCGGAAACTTTTTCGATCCAGCCGATTGCCTATGCACAGGGTATTGATGAGTGCTTTGACGGATAAATGCAGTTCTGCCGGCAGACGTTTTGTGCTTTTGCAAAAAAGCAAATGATGGGATGGCGGTGTCAGAGCAAGAAAGCTCAACAGGATTTAGCATGTTAAGCCGTGAAGAAAAAATTCAAAGGATGCTCGAAGCGATTGCCGCCGATGCAGCTTACACTGCCAAGTTGACCGGGCGCTCTCGATTCAGCACGAGAGTCATGGAAGCCATGCGCGAGGTGCCGCGTGATGCTTTTGTTCCCGCCCACTTGCAATCCCAGGCTTTTGAGAACCGTCCCCTTCCGATCGGCGAAGGACAGACTATCAGCCAGCCCTATATCGTGGCGTTGATGACGGATCTGCTTGACCCCAAGCCACACGATACCATGCTTGAAGTTGGCACCGGTTCGGGTTATCAGGCTGCTGTTCTTGCCGCCCTGATCAAGAAACTGTACAGCATCGAAGTGATCTCCGGGTTAGCGCGCCAGGCACGCGAGATTCTGCCAAAGATTGGCTCCGACAATGTCGAGATCATTGTCGGCGACGGGTATGCCGGCCTTCCTGAGCATGCTCCTTACGATGGAATTATCGTTACCGCCGCCGCGCCCGACATCCCCGAAAATCTCATGGCGCAACTCAAGCCCGGGGGCAAGCTGGTTATTCCGGTGGGCAAACCCTTCATGTCTCAACAACTGGTGGTTGTGGAAAAAGATGAAAGTGGCAGGATGCATACACGCAAGATTCTTGATGTGGCTTTTGTTCCCATGACCAGCGATTGATTCGACAAAATGCCCTTAGTCGCAACATAGCGGCCTGTAGTGCATCATCGTGTTTCCCTAACATCGGTCGGTGAAAGTAGCCGTGGGTCTACCGCCGCTTGTCCTTCAAGCCAGGCCATTAGAGTCGAACCTACAAATTAAATTCAGATCCTGATGAGCTTTTTTTGAAGTTGACGGTACCGGTTTCTTTGATAGACTTAAAATTCAACAAGTTGTTGGGTTTTTTCCGCGAAAAATCAGTGAAAGGAGTCCATTATGTGTGCAGATTATAAAGATCGTTTTTCCGATGCCGAAAAAGAGCTAGAAGACAAGTCTGCTTTTGTCTGCGAAAGTTGTAATACCAAGTACAACAAAAAAGAGGCCGAAGAAAAAGGTGAAGCCTGCTGTGATCGGCCGTTGAAGGAAATAAATAAACAAGGATTTGGGCCGTAACATCTTCCTTAACTGCTAAGTGAGTGGCGGGCCCCAAGGGCCCGCCTACATTGACTACATTAAATATCCAGATTGCGAATAATTAAAACCTACCCTTAGTCGCGCCGTGGCCATTCTTCTTTGCTGCGAGTGATTTGCTCAGTTTCGCGATAATCCCAAATGCGTTTTTCCCCAGCGGTGTTTTCTACTTCGATTTGTTCTCCTGCGCAGGAAAGAACACGGCCTTCCTCACCTGTTTCTGGATGTCTGACAAATGTATCGCGTCCTTGCTCGGTTTGGGTGCAGATATAACTTAAACGTTCCTTATCCATATCCATCCTCCCCTGTTTTTATAAGCTAAAAAAATATTAGATTTTCATACAATTAACTATCCGGAGGTTTCCTCCCAGATAATTGCATCGACGGGGCAGACCTCGTCACATTCACCACAATCAGTGCAGGTATCCTGATCAATGACGTAGTTTGGATCGTCGGCGCTGATGGCATTGACCGGACAGACTGGCTCGCAGGCACCGCAGGTGATGCATTCATCGGTGATCGAATGAGTTCCCATAATTCCTCCTTTTAGCTTCTAGATTAATGACCTGTTACCATTTAGCTTAACATTTTTTCGGGAAAATTCAGTCTCTAAGGAATAAAACTTTACAAAGTGGAGGTGCTTTAATTGTCATAAAGGCACCTAGACGATGGATTTATATCCAGACGGTCCGGCTTAAGAGACGAATGCGGCTTAGGTTTGAATTTTTATATGAAGCAGCCTCTGATTGGCATTGTGACCCCAGCTTAATATCGGTTTAAAACAGGTTGCCGTTTTATAAAGGATCTTCGCATTTTAGTCTGCTGTTGTCCGTGCGCCCGTCAGCCATTGATCCCAGGTCTCTCGGTTTTTGGCTATCCATTCAGCGGCATGGCGCTCGATATCGCGCTGCGATTTTTCGCCATTCTGCATCTTGGTGTTCTGTTCATTGATGTCCTCAAGTGGCAGAGTGAACAGTTCAAAAAACTTTTTTGCGGCGGGATTAGACTTCAAAAAATCCCGGTTGGCAACCATGCGGATATCAGCAACCACAAATCCCAACTTGGCAGGATCGCTCACGGCACCCGTGACGCCGGCAACAACCATCCTGTCAGCAGCTTCTCTTTCGACGGGACGAGGTTTGATTTCCGGTACGTTAATCCACACGACGTCCTCTCCCGGTTTGAATATGAAAATCGTCCAGTTCGGCGCCCAGGTATAGAAGAATACCGGCTCACCGGATCGATAGCGAGCCAAGGCGTCTGCCATGCTGGCTGTATAGCCGGCTTTGATCGGGTTGATATGCTCACGCATAGCGTAGATGTCCAGATGATAGGATATGGTATTTTCACAGCCCCACCCAGGCGGACAGGCGACCAGGTCAGCTTTGCCGTCGCCGTTGGCGTCAAAGGCTTCTTTCACGTCACTGCGCTTGAAGTCGTCAAGTGAGGTAATACCGAATTGCTCAGCTTCCCGCTTGGACACCAGGTAGCCTTGTAAACCACCTGACTTGACAATATAGCCGAGCACCTCAATCTGCTTCATGGCTCGTTCGGAAATATGTTCATTGTGCATCGGAAACCAGCCATTCGCCCAATAATCGAGATCACCCAGCGCTAACGACTGATAAAAAAGGGGATTCTGCAGTTCTTTGGGCGACTTCACTTTGTAGCCCAATTCCTCAAGACCGGCACGAACCAGAGCTTCCTGAAAATATCCCGTGTTCCAGGTCGCCCGTCCCGGCTGAACGGTCACCCCCGCTCCTGGTTCAAGTTCGGTTGCCGACAGTGGAAATGGTATGAGCAGTAGCAGGGCCAAAAAAAAGTATCGAGACATAAGGCTCCCCTTTCCCTGAAAGTATATTTTTATAGCCGTTGCCGGATCTTTGTGGTCGATGTTATCTGAAAACCCCATGCAAATATCAGGGCCATCCTGGGCCTCCAGCGTGCATCCCTGATTGCCCACAGGAGACCACCATATGTGTTTTTATCAGAACTCATTACTTAATACTGCCTATGCGGTGATTAAGCACAACATACACAACACGCAAAAGTACGGTAGCTGAAGTGCTTCCATCGAGGTCAGTACAAACACCGTATCACTTGACGCCTGCTTGTCAAGGCACCCTACGTTCCTTGCACTCTATCCGGCCGTCTTCTACGTTTTTCTCTTTTTGAGAATGCGCCGCATGGTCAGGGACCCGACCATAGACATTACCGCGCGCACCATAAAAATTGCGTTGGAAACGCTTCGGGGTCTTGTTTGCACGCCGAGGAAATAAGACTAGGCGTTCATGGTTGAACACTGATAAGTCAGCTGCTAGCAAGCACATTCAGCATAGGTGGCTGTGCTGGTATCGATTGCCAGCCGATATTGTTCAATTAAGTACCCGGACTCTAGGGGGTTGGGAGTTCTTTGGTGGCTGGTAAATAAATTGCCAATTTGTATAGCTTCGTTGGCCCCTGAAACGTTGATTGTCTTCTGAAAAACCATCCTGCTGAAAGGGAACTTTGTCCGAACTGGATTTTACTCCGATGATCTGACCGCCTGGTCCCTTGATCATATCCCACTGTTTTCCGGTCATGGGATCTGGGTAAAGTCGTCGTAAATGACGCTTTTTTTCCAGAAAGCGAGGGTCCAGCAGAAGGTGCTCCAATTCAGAAGGAAAGGCTTTAGGTGCCGTGCCCTGAACCTGGGAACTTGTATAATAACTTTCTATTGCCCGGCGAATCTGGTTTCCCTTCCACAGCAGGTCTGCCTCTTTTGAGCGTTGGACAATGGTTTGCCAACTCGATCCGGCGATCCCGGCCATTAAACCCAGTAAGGAAATGCTTACCAGCACCATCAGCAATATTGCGCCACGCTGATTATTCAGTTGCCCCATGATGTTCACCTGGTTACAACCCCTTTCAGCAGCGTCATCACCAGTCCTGATAGGGGATGTCATTCATCCCGATCAGGTCGCTGCCACTGTGGACATCAAAGCAGCCGCCTTCGGCCAATTGCCCATTATCTGCGGGCTCAGGAGGACGGCAATTCCAGCTGTCATCTTTACGGGTAAATGGATCACGCGGGATAGCACGTAAATATTTATTGCGGGTCAACTGCTCCAAGTTGTTCGGGTAGCTGCCATGATCAGCAAAGTAAGCGTCAATTGACTTGCGCATTTGGTAAAGATTTTCTGCCAGGACGGTTTCCCGTGCTTTAATCTGGCTGTGTTTGTAGCTGGGCACGGCAATGCTGGCCAGCACCGCCATAATCACCATCACTGCCAGCAGTTCAAACAAGGTAAACCCTTTGGGTGACTTGATATGTTGGGTCATTTTCTTCATCTACCAGTCCCGATAAGAGGTTCCATCCAGAGCAACAGCGTCACTTTGGCTGTACACATCAAAAACATCTTCACCGCCCCAGACAGTTGAGTCGGCCTCGTCTCTGTAGGCACGTAGCCCCCAACCGTAGTCGTC
This sequence comes from uncultured Geobacteraceae bacterium, assembly GCA_964565445.1. Classification (GTDB taxonomy): domain Bacteria; phylum Desulfobacterota; class Desulfuromonadia; order Desulfuromonadales; family Geopsychrobacteraceae; genus Pelovirga. The sequence continues at coordinate 23,888 of CAZMFD010000025.1, read as the reverse complement.
ACGATCAAACGGATCCTTGGGGAGTCTGCGTAAATATTTCTTTTTAAAAGGATAGAGTCCGCCCCAGTCCTTCCCTTCCAACAATATTTCCAACTCCTCCGGGTAACCTGATTCGCCCACAGTGGCAAAGATTTTTTTCTCTGCAACCGCCTTATCATAGTCCTCTTTATAGGTATCGATGGCCGTGCGGATAACCTGCAAGGAGCGTCGCAACTCCAGTTCTTTGGTCCGCGTGACGGTAACCTCAGCCAGGGGAAGAACCATTGCCGCCAGGATGGCCAGGATGGCCATCGCAATAACCAGCTCGATCAGCGTCATCCCGGCAATTTGTTTTGTCTTCATTCTTTTCATTGGCCAACTCTATGGGGCGACTTCGACCATCAACCCGACGGCGTTAACATCAATCTTTTCCCCGCGGGTATTCCTGAGATTGGTCAGCGCTGGTTTAATCTCAGTTGTCCCGACAGCTGTTGCCCTGAACTGCAGACTGAATAACTCTCCCCCTTGGGAAACACCCTGTCCATCTGCCCCCTGCTTCAAGCCAACAACAATTTGCCCCTCCTGATTGGTCACTGAGTGACTAAAAAGAGTTGAGCCATCCTCCTGGTTAAGGAAGGGACCCTCTGTGGCACTGATAAATTCAACGACAGTTGGATCATATTGAATATGCAGGACAGAACTGAATAGACCTTCAACCTGCTCAACCTTAAAACTCAGGCTAAATTCTTCACCCCGATTAACCAGCTCTACGCCTTCTACAAAAAGCATGGAAGAAAATGACTGCTCGAACAGTTCCTCGTCAGCAAGCCGTTCTTCAATGATTGAATCGGAGATCAGCTCCGACTCCGTTGTTATCTCAGATTCAATGCTTTTATTATTCTCTGGTGACACAACCTGTTTCGCCGGCAATTGGACCTGCGATTTCATCCCCTGCTGTTCTGCCTGGTATTCATCAACAAAGGTTCCGAAATTTCGACCGAACTTCAAATCATCTTCACCGCCTGACCAGATGCTGGCAGTATCGCCTTGCGGAACATGTACCGACTTGACGATGTGCGGGGTAATCGACAGGAGGATTTCCCGTTTCGTCTTGGTTGTTCCGGTTCCGTTGAATATCTCGCCGACAATTGGAATATCGCCCAAGATTGGCAGCTTGTTTTTTGTCACTGATTCATCATCGCGGATCAACCCACCGATGACCGTCTGCTCACCATCTTTCAGGGTTAAGGTGGTATCGGCATTGGTTGAAGAAATGGTGATGGCTACGGTTCCACTTTGAGTCCTTTCCCGCCCTGATACGTTACTCACTTCAAGTCCCAGTTTGGTAACAATTGTCCCATTCAATTCAATCCTTGGTTCGACATTCAATTTCACCCCAACATCAATATATTGAATGTTCTCTGATGTCTGAAAGTCGGTGGTGGTTACCGTGATGATGGGTTCGCGACTGCCGACATGCACTCTGGCCTTTTCATTATTTTTGACGCGGATTTTAGGATTCGCCAGAATTTCCGCATTGACCAGCGTCTTCATGAACTTGAAGGAGGCTGTCGGGAGGGTATAAAAAGGATCAAGCCCGCTGAAGCTCTCAATCAGTCCGCTGGTGGAATCCCCGGCGGAGAGTCCGGAGCCCACGATGGTTCCGCTGCCCTGCGCGCTCAAGCCTGCAGAAATAGAATAATTGCTCAGTTTCAGCCCTAACTCACGGGTATCACTGTGATTGACTTCAATTAATTCCAGATCAAAGACAACCTCGGAATTTCCGCGGTCAGTCGCTTCGATGATTTTTTGTGCCAGTCTGATGACATCCGGCTGGTCCCGGATCACGATGGCATTGAGATCTTCCTGAACATAAATCTTGCGCACCTCTAACATGGTCCGCAACATATTGACGGCCTTTTTGGCATCGATATGTGACAGGTAAAAGGTCTGAATAATCTGGTCTTCGAACTGTTTCTGCTTGGTACGGGTTTTAGGGAACAGAATGATTGTTTTTTTATTCAAGATTTTTTTGTCCAGCTTGTTCATCCGCAGCAGCAGTTCCAGTGCCTGGGCGAAGGTCGCCTGCTCCAGGAACAGAGTGGTCTTGTCAGCGCGAACTTCCTCATCAAGGATGAAGTTGATTCCGGAAAGTTTGGTCAGAATATCAAAAACATCGGGTATTTTTGTCTCACGAAAGTTCAAGTTGATTGGCTCAGATGAAATGACCTCAAGCTCAACCCCATCAACCAGGGCATATTGGCTTTGTTTGATTTCTGCCATTAATTGCAGGGCCGGCTGGTAGTCCGGACGCAGTGAAAGGGCCGTGTTGACAGCCTCCTGTGCCTGCACCTTGCGGTTTGACTGCAACATTTTACCGGCTTCCTGCAGCAACTTTTCCACCTGCAGATAATCACGTGCCCGCTCGAGACCATCAAATGCCGCATAGAGGGAACCATCAAGATCCGTTGCAAGTTGATATTCCTGCAGGGCATTAACAAGTTGTCCGCGAGCAAGCAGGTCATCCCCTTTGTTTTTGTGTTGCAGCGCTGCTTTGTTCCGGGTCTGATCAAGCTTCAGGCGGAACTCATGCTTTGCCGGATTGCTCTCAACCGCATCCAGATATTCAATGACTGCCTGATCATAGTTCTGCGCTTCGAGGGCTTGATTCCCCTTGGTGAACGCTGCTTGTCCGGCGACACATCCGGACAGGAGCAGCAACAGCAACAAAGGGCTGGCAAAGCGTACCAGGAGATTGTCGATCCTCTTTGGTATGGGCATAGTTTCCCCCGTAATGAAAAGCATCATTGTTCAACCCCTTCGCTGCCGGCTTCGGACGAGTTGTCCGAAGCTGGTTGGTCAGGATTTTCCTCCGGCGGAAGGTCTTCGGGCTCTTCCGACGGAGGTTCAAATTTTGGGCGCTCTGACTGAAACATGATATTGGGCAGCCGCTGTGATTTTTTATCTCCCAGTGGCAACACAATCTGCTGGTCTGTGTGCCTGCGGGCGATAGTTATTTCCCGATCGCTGACACTGCTGACAACCAGATCAGCAGTAAACCTGTCGCCGGCTTTGACCAGATAGATCTCACCTTGCTGTGATGACAGAAAGACCGTAGTCCCGCCAGCCTTGTTCAAAAACCCCAGAACCTCCAAGGGTTGGATCGGCTTCGGACCAGGTAACTGAACGACAGAGATGATCGGTTGGGTGATGACCGCCGGCTTTGGCTTTCTCGGCGCTGGGGGTGCCGGGCGCGGTTTGACCGGCTTGGGTGGCAGATAGAGAGGGCCAAACAAGTTTTTGAGTGGGGCCTGATAGGGATGATCACCTCCGCCGGAAAAATCAAGGTCAGCGATAGCAGGAAGCACTGATACCGTACCATCCGGCAACTGAGATTGACCTTGAGACAAGGGGAACTGGTGCGAGGCAACCCGGCGTTGTTTCGGCATGGCGATCCAGGCATAGAAAATCGCAACTCCAAGGACAATCACCATCAGCAGGATGATCCGCGAGCGACTCATGATGAACCCTCCTGAAAATAGGTTGCCAGTTTTATCCTTAAAGCAACATTATTATTGCCTTTGGTCATGGTTGATGAGCCTGAAAGGGCGATCTGCTCGACCAGCAGAATCCGCCGGGCATTTTCCAGCAGGTGAACAAACTGTTTTACCTGCGCATAGTTGCCCTCAACCGAAAAACTCAACCCATAGCGCAAGAACCCTGACTCTTTCTCCACTTCCGGCTGGAAATTGATCTGATGAATTTCCAGTCCCGCCTGCTGCGACCAGTCGAACAACTCTCCTAAAAATGTCGAAAAGTCTGTTGTCGCAGGAATCAACTGATTGAATTGGAGCAGATTTTTTTCGAGCTGCTCAACAGCAGAGATTGGTACCCCGCTGTTGGTAAATTCCATCTGACGCTGCCGAACATGTTG
>CAZMFD010000025.1:14221-19875 GCA_964565445.1 uncultured Geobacteraceae bacterium | reverse complement strand
TCTGGCGCGATTGTGTTCCCATAAAGCCGTTATCAGAGGAAAATTCCGGATCATCAGAAAACCCCTTCCAGGCGGATAGAGAAGTTCAAGGCCTTGCGCTTGCCACCCCGGCCGTTATCAACCTCCACTTCTCCCAGATTCTCCAGGTACACCTGCTGGACCTGGGCTTCCTGTAAATTGTCGTGCAGAGCCTGCAGTTCGGTTAATGTCCTTGCAATGCCAAGTATCGACAAGCTGTTTTTGGCATAGTCGGGATCAAAACTGCGCAAACTCACGCCATCCGGAAGCAGTTTTTCCATCCGGTCGAATAGTTCCGTCCAGCGAAAAGCATCGCGCTGCAGCAACGCCTCGGCACGCTGATAGGCCTGTTGCTTTGCCGTAAGTTCTGCGGCTGTCAGTCGCTCGGGCAGTTTGCCGTGCAGTTGTTCCTGCAGTGTTTGCAGGTGGGTCAGATGTTGCGTTGCCAGCTGCCGGTACTCCAGATAAGCATTGGCTTGCAGCGCCAGTAGCACGAGCAGCAACAGAATGATCCCCGAAAGTATCAACTTCAGCGCCGGCTGATTGAGTAGATAACGTTGACTGGCAAGGTTGATCGATATTTTCATTATGTCCCCCGCTCCATCATGCGTTCGGCCACGCCCAGTGCTGCGGCCATACCACTCGTTTTAATACCCGGAAAGGCCGACTGATGACCGTTCATCATGTTGCTTACGGGAGATAGCAGCCGCTGAACCTCCTGATCAAAGGCAGAACTGACAGCTGCAGACAGGTTGTCCTGATCCTGCCAGTCTGAGTGCAGATAGACAGGCATGCGGTTGAAAGCCGATTGTTGATTGCGATAATTCACCAGAGAGCGACTGAGCTCCTGAAAAACTTTTCGTGGTTCCAGGTTGATGTCTTTTGCCCGGTAAAAATCCAGAATCCGGTTGACAAACACCAGGACGCTGAGTTGACAACCATCGACTCCGATGAGGATAAAATCCTCTCCCAGATCAATCTTTGCGCGGTAGGCGCTGTACAGCGCCAGAGAATGAAAATTGATCATCGTGGCGGTATAACCGGCTTGTTTAAACAGGCTCTCGTACTGCGACAGAACCTCCTGGTCAATCACAGCCGCCAGAATTCGTTTGTGTCCCGATTCGTTTTCTTCCAGGACCTGGAAATCCAGCGCCAGTTGGTTTGGTTGTGCAGGTAACTTGTCCTTCAGGTGCCAACGCAGCAGTTCGATCCCTTCAGCTCGATATTTGAAGGGAGTCTCTAGTTTCAGCAGAAAAAGTTGTCCGCTCCGGTCGGGAAGGGACACTGCAATGCGGTTTTCCCGCTTTGCCAGAGGGTCCAATAATTCTTTCAGCGCCATGACGAACTGCTCCGGCGCCGAAATGTTCGCACCGTTGAAGGCTGGTTGAAGAACCGTATCAGATAAAGCAAGAACCCGGCCGCCAACCAACGCAATAGTTTTTCTGCGCCGCTGAACCGCAACAGCCCTGAGTTCGTGCGGTCTTATTTCTAATCCCAGATAGGTTCTGCGCAACATGCTGCTACCCTTCGGCAAAGGTGACGCGATCAATTTCGCTAAAAGTGGTTTCCCCGCGCAGCACTTTTTCCAGTGCGGCCTGTCTTAAAAAGATTGTTCCGTCAGCAAGTGCTTGCTTTCTTAATTCTGATACCGGTGTTTTTGCGGCAATCATCTCGCGCATTTCATCGTTCATTTCCAACAATTCGACAATGGCACTACGGCCGGAATAACCCAGACCATTGCACTCTTTACAGCCGAGTGCAGAGTGAAAATCGGCACCGTTGCATTGCTCTTTGGTCAGACCGTAAGGTTGTAAGAAATCAGGATCGGGGCTGACGGGTTCCTTGCAGTGCTGACACAAGGTCCGCACCAGCCGTTGCGCCAGAACACAATTGAGGCAGGAAACAAAATTGTATGGTTCGATTCCCATGTGCAGAAAACGTCCCAGGACATCGAAGACATTGTTGGCATGAACGGTGGTGAAAACCAGGTGGCCGGTCAAAGCCGACTGCACGGCAATCTGTGCTGTTTCGGAATCACGAATTTCACCAACCATGATTTTGTCAGGATCATGACGTAAAATAGAGCGCAATCCCCGGGCAAAGGTTAATCCTTTTTTTTCATTCACTGGAACCTGGACAACCCCATTAACCTGATATTCAACCGGGTCTTCGATGGTGATAATCTTGTCTTCGACCGAGTTGATCTCAGACAAGGCCGCGTACAAGGTAGTGGTTTTGCCACTGCCCGTCGGACCGGTGACCAGAATCATGCCATAGGGCTCACGAATCCTGGCGCGCATCCGTTTCATTTCGCGCGGAGAAAAGCCCAGGGACTCGAAGGTTAGACCATTCATGTCGGCAGCAATCGACCCTTTGTCCAGAATCCGGATGACGGCATCTTCGCCATAAATGGTCGGCATAATTGAGACCCGGAAATCGATCGACCTGTCGCCCAATCGGACTTTGAAGCGACCATCCTGGGGGATCCGTCGTTCAGATATATCCAGTTCACTCATGATCTTGATCCGCGAAATGATCGGACCCTGAAACCTGCCATCAATGGTTTCGGTGGCCTGGTAGAGGACCCCATCAACCCGATACTTGATCACCACACCATCGGCAGTTGATTCAATATGGATATCGCTGACGCGTTTTTTTAAGGCATCAAATAAAGTGGAGTCGATCAGGCGGATAACCGGGCTGGTATCAGCAGTCAATTTGTCGATAGAAAGAACTTCGTCGCCATTGTCGGTGACCTTAATCAGTTGCAGCTTGAAGTCTTCGGAGGCTTCTCTTAACACCCGCTGCGAACCGGCGCCGCGTTCAACCAGTCGCTCGATCTGACCTTTTGCTGCTATCTTCAATTCCAGGGCCAATCCGAGTTGCAGTTCCAGTTGGTCAAGGGCGCTTATGTCGGTCGGATCAGCAATAGCAACAACCAGGGTCTCTCCCTGGCGATTCAGGGGAACAAGGTTGTATTTGATCGGAACACCACTTGGTAGCGCGGCAATCAGTTCGGGATCAAGGGTTACTTCGTTCAGATCAATGTATTCAAATTGAAACTGGGATGCCAGGGCCTGGGCTAGTTCCGCTTCATTGATCATCCCGGCATCAACGCCAACGGCACCGAATTTTTTTCCATTGTGCTGCTGTTTTTCCAGAATCAGATTGATTTCTGCAGGGGCAATAGCTCCCATGTCAGCAAGAATCCGTCCGATTTGTTGACGTTGATAGATCATTTTTTATCCCATAAAGTTAGCCAACCGTTCCAGCCAGCTGGAAGATCGGTACATACATTGCCACAATAATAAAGGCGATCATCAAGCCCATGATCATCATCAGGATCGGTTCAATCATTGTGGTTAATCGGGTCAGGCGGTGCTCAACTTCGGCTTCGTAGTAATCAGCTATATCACTAAGCATCGTGGTTAATGATCCTGAAGTTTCCCCGACAGTGACCATGCGTACAGCCAAGGGTGGGAAAAAGCCGGTTCGCTTTAACGAATCTGAAAGGGATGACCCTTCTTCGACCCGCCGGATGGCCTGAATCATCTCTTGTTCCAGACTCAGGTTATTAAGCGTTCCCCGCGACATCTGCATCGCTGGAACCAGAGGCGTGCCGCTGGCCAGGGTTGTGCCCAGGGTGCGGTTAAAACCGGACAGGGCATACTCGGTCTTCAGGCCGCCAAGAAAGGGAATGTGGAGGAGCAGACGATCAATCCGCAGACGACCGCGGGAGCTGTGAATTAATGACCTGGTCAGCATCACAGCGACAACCAGGGCGATCAGGATAAGATACCAGTAACTGCCGATCAGCCCGGAAATACCAATCAGCGCCCTGGTCATCAGTGGCAACGCAACGTTGGCATCGGCATAAATCTGGGTGAATCGTGGAACCACAAAAAGCATGAGAAAAACCACAACAATAACTGCCGCCGAGGTCAGCAGCAGCGGATAAAATGAGGCGCTGCGAACCTTGGCACGAATGGCTTCGACCCGTTTCTGGTACTCAAGAAAACGTGAAATTGTTTCAGGCAGATCACCGGTCTTTTCGCCGGCTTTGATAGCGGCGACATACAAGGGAGGAAATACCCGTGGAAATTTGGAGAACGCCTCTGATAAAGAATTTCCGCCTCGGATCTCTTCACGAATTTCGCCGATGATGTCGCGAAAGGTTCCGGCTTCCATCTGCTCAATCTGGGTATCAAAAATCTGCAGTACCGGTAACCCGGAGCGAAGTAAAACCAGCAGCTCCTGATTGAACGAAAGGAATCTGCGCCCCGTCATTCGGGCTGATTTGTGCTGGCCTCCCTGGAAAAAGGCTAGAGATTGACGGCGGATCCGGAACACATGAAAACCCTGTTCCTGGAGGCTTTCGCGCAACTGGTCGCTGGTTGTCGAATCGAAGACCTTATCGACAATCCTGCCGTCTGCCATTCCAATTTTACATTGATAGCTTGGCATCGTCTGAACCTGTATCCTCCGAAAGCAGCAAAAATACTGATCATCAAGCTCGCGGCCGGGACAATGTATAGCTTGAGAAAACTCTCCTGTTGGGAAAAACTACGAGATTTAGAAGGCCAGATATGGTTAATGATAACAGGCGCAAAACGTTAAACTATCCCGCCAGATAACCATTTTTTCTAGTTTTATTTGAAAAGAAAAATACGCCGAAAGCATGACAGATGAATTTGTCTTAGTTATTGTTTCTCATACCTTTTTCGTACGTGTTTGCCGAGCCATGCAAAATGACAGAAGGTTTTCGTGACAGTTGTTGATAAGATAGAGGGGGAGGAAAGAGATCAAAAAAGCCGCCGAACGGGAGTCATTCGACGGCGTGGATAGCATTACAGTTGTCAAGCGGATCAGATGAGTTATGGACCTTTGTTGCCGGTGTGTAATCCTCTTGCATGCCGGCTGTTACACTTCATGGGGCAGTTTCCTCATCAATGAAAAGTGCTCGGCGAAACTAGACGTCGGCACCGATTTCTATTTCGATTGTGTTTGCTCATTGGCATAATTGCCCTGCTGCTTCTATCTATTAAGCAGAAGGAAGTAGGAAAACTTAGCCTCTCTTACTGGATGTTTGCCTGTGGATTTCACTCCGTACAGGTCGCAACTGCCATCACCCTATCCTTGGCCAAACCGATGACTACCGCAATGCTGGGAATTCTGGTCCTTGGTGAATAGTTCAATGCTCACGCATTCTTTGGTATCGGTTTGATCTTTGCCGGATTGGTTGTGCTGATGGTGAAACTCTGCAGCGAGGCCTGACAACGTAAAAAAAAACTGCGATGCTTTGCCCCCATAGCTTCATTCATAGAGCAACTCAATCGAACTTTATAACAAGTCTACTCGCGGGTGTTTGGTTTTCAGGGATCCCTCCAATCGCTACACCTCGCAACGACATTATAGCTGGCAAAGACAATAAAGTTCATGCTCAACAGATTAGATGTAAACCAAATGGATGCTGAAGCGTTCAACAAGACAAAAGCAATTTTCTTTTACCACTAACTAACCCAAGGAGCGAAAAAAATGAAAACCGTGATGAAAGTGTCCTCTCTGATTTTCTCAATGATTCTAATGTTTATTCTCACCCCTGTCGCTTTTGATATTTCTTCGGGATTACTGATTGA
>CAZMFD010000025.1:0-14121 GCA_964565445.1 uncultured Geobacteraceae bacterium | reverse complement strand
GAAACGGTGTTAAGATTGGACTCGGCGACGGCAGTGGATATAATGGCAATGCTGGAACCCAGACTAGCGCCAAAACGATGGAACAGAGGCAGGTAAAGATTGAGGAGCAAGCACAAACGCAGAGCAGGCTGACTGTTAAAACTCAACTCAAAGCAAACAACAAAAAAACAATCCAAAACGAAGAAATGAGCGAAAACGCTCTGGAAACCAACACGGCGACAAAAACCCAGCAACAAGTGAAAGCCAACGACAGCGTTGAATAAGTCAATTAAAATGGTGACCTTCGATGCATAAATACTGGAAGTGAGGGGGCACCTCGCTTCCAGTTGGCCTCATTGTTTTTGAAGTTCTTCATAGGCACAGAGCTAAAAGCTGGCAGCGGGAGCTTATTCTGCAGATATAGATTGCGTTTTAAAAGCTTTTTGGTGATATCCTTCAATGCGGTAATGTCACACCTATGGGTTGCCCTATGCGCTTATTTTGGTGCTGGCATTTCTGAAGTTTCAGTCGAAATTTCGGCATTTCATGCAGCAGATGTTACGATTATTACAGCTAAATTTGTTCGAGCGGCGCAATTTTTGGGAGTTATTTGTGCTAGCAGAACCAAAATTATTCTTATACGACAGGCAGCTGTCGCTTATTTGCAACGATGAGACAGCAGTGAGACAGTATGGAAGATTTTTTCAGATCAATAGAGCGTCAGGCATACCGCATGGCATTGTTTGCCTGCCATAACCATGACGATGCCCTAGATCTGGTTCAGGATTCCATGTGCCAGTTTGTCAGCAAATATTCACGGAAGCCTCAGGCAGACTGGAAAGCTCTGTTTTATAAAATATTGCAAAATAAAATCCGTGATTACTATCGTAAAGAGTCAGTCCGTTCTCGCTGGCGCGTCTGGTTTTCCAAGCCAACGGACGGAGAAACATCAGATCCCTTAGAAATTCAGAGGGATATCAAAGAGATCGATCCAGAGCAGATGACACAACATAAACAGGCATTTTATCAACTGCAACAAGAGCTGAAACAGCTCTCTTTGAAACAACAGCAGGTTTTTATCCTTCGTGCCTGGGAAGGATTGAGTATAGGCGAAACAGCGTTGGCTATGAGGTGTTCAGAGGGAACAGTAAAAACCCACTACTTTCGTGCGACCGATCGCCTGAAAGCAAAACTTGGAGAACATTGGCCATGAGTCACGCAGACAATCAATTTGAAAAAGCAGTTCGACAGACACTGGATCGGTCATTGGACGATCTGGATACTGAAACTGCAGCTGAGATAAGTCGATTAAAATATCGAGCCATGGAAAAAGCTGAACAGAATAAAGTCAAAAAATGGCTGTGGAAGTTTGCACCAGCGATTATAATTCTGTTAATCATGGTTACCTTCAATTTACGGCAAGACAACTACATTCAGATGACATCAACTGATATGCCGGAACTGAATATTCTGACCAGTACGGAGTCCTTGGAGTTTTATGCTGAAGAGATCGAATTTTATCTTTGGTTTGCTGAAACAATGGGGACCGAAATGGAGCACCCCGATTATCGCCCTGCTGTGCCTGCTGATACTATCGCCCCCCCTTCTTCATGCACAGAAGGCGCTGAAGGAAGAGACTTTACCCAGCTTGGAACTGATCGCGTTTCTGGGGTTCTTCGAGGATGATGATATGGGCTGGGTTGATCCTTTGGAATTAATGAAGATAGATGATAAAGATTTCCAGGAATTTCAGGATAAGGAGGCTGATGGTGAAGAGTAATCGCATCATGACCAGACTCCTATGGGTTGTAGCCGGAGGTGCCCTGCTTACGGTCATAGCTGTCAGCCCACTCGGGGCGATGGAGTTTTCCGAGTTGAGCACCGAACAGCAGCAGGTCCTTAGCCGCCATGAGAATGACTGGGGACTGTTTTCATCCCGGAAGCAGCAGCAACTCCAAGATGGAGCCGAAAATTGGCTGTCCATGACCCCAGATCAACGCAAGAAGGCACAGCAGAAATTGGAGCAATGGCAACAACTCAGTCCTGCCCAGCAACAAGAAATTCGCGCCCGGTTCAAGCGTTTTCAGCAATTGTCACCACAGCAAAAGCAACAGATCCTGGCTGCCCGAAGCCAGTTTCTTGATCTACCGGCAAAGACCAAAAAACAACTGAAACAGCGCTGGAAAAATCTGCCGGCAGAAGAAAAGCTGAGAATTCAAAATAAATTCAATCGTTCAGCAACTGAAGATCGCCTGCAATATTTCCCACATGGCAATGACATGGGTCATGGATCAGGTTTCGGAGGAAGTACTGGCGGTGGCTCAGGTTCCAGTGGTGGCTCAGGTTCTGGTAGTGGAGCTGGTAATGGGGATAGGCCCCGGTAGGACCAGTGGTCATAGCTGCTCTTGCGAAACGATCAAAACCGTTATTTTAGTGATTCAGAGATAGTTGCCCCTTTCTTAAGATAGTCGGGTTCCCGGTGCCATGCGTAAAATCAGACCGGTTACCAGGACTCTGCGTCGCTATCTCACAGCGCGTCACTATTTGAAGTCTGCGACGTTACATCCGTTACACAAAATTTCATCATGTAAATAGCGGCAGGCCTGTTGTCTTGGGGGCCGCTACGAAAACAAATAAGTTCAAGTTCAAGTTCCGGTGACACTGAAACACACTGTGGTCCACAGCAACCAAAAAACATCTGAAGCAATGCGATTTGCTAAACTGTAACCTTTGAACAATATCTGAAGACCGGATCTGGGAGGGTGTTTGCCAATAAGTACTTTTGTTCAGACTGATACTGGTCGCTCCCGAAAGGTCGTTTTTTTTTAAAGGTTGACGCCATCGCCGGATTTGAAGCGAGCGCGAGAAAAATTGGTTAGGGACGGCCGCAACAGCGGATGGCGGGAAGCCTACGCAGGGAAGAACAGGAAGTTTCGCCGTAGCAGGTCCCATTACCCATCTGGCCCCATACGGGGCCAGATATTTTTTAGGGTTACGAGTTAAAAGCTCCTCAGAGATGGTCCGCACTGAGCTTGATTCGCTGTTTGATGGTGTACCGTTACTAACCGCAGAAAAAAATCATACAGAGCAATGGCGCCTGAAGCAACTCAGACTATACGGACTAAGGCGAAATCAGTTCCGACCACCAGAGCCACCCGAACCATTGCCGTCCGAGCCGCTACCATCTGAACCACCCGAGCCGCTACCATCTGAACCACCCGAGCCGCTACCATCTGAACCATCACCACCGCCGGCGCCAGTATCACCTGCAGACGCGGAAGCACCAGCACCATGGCTGCCGTCAGCAATACTGCCATCGTTATTCACATAGCCTTGCATTGACTGGTCTGCATTGACAGTCCCACTGGTATTGTCAGGTCCACCATCCATGCTGCTAGCCATACCCTGCATGGAGTTCACATTACCATTATCGGCCGCATTCTCAGTCATTCCCGTTTGCACAGCGTTAGCCCCATGGGCATAATCATCGACGGTATCCGGTGCCGAACCGGCTCCCCGTCCGAGATGATGCGCTGACACCGTAAGAGGAATGAGGTAGAGTAAGATGCCGCAAAGTGAAAATAGGAAAATTCGTCTGGTTTTCATTTTGACCTCCTTTTCGCAATGATAGAAAAACAATCCTTTCAGGCTTTCCATCTCTTATTATTGATAACGGCCAAAAGATAAAAAAGTTTACAGTCAATTTTCCACCTCCAACCTGAGTCGGCAAGCACCTTTTAAATGAATCGATCTCAGTGGCTTTCTCTCATGCCTGTTTCGTGTGTATTTTTAGAGCCATTCAAAACAGCAGCAGGTTGTCGTGACCGTTTTTACATCATTCAAGGGAACTCAGGGCTGAAAAAAAAGCCGCCGAACGGGAATTCATTCAGCGGCCTGGATAACATCGCAGTGATCAGACGGTCAGACGGTGATTGTGCTTTGCTTCCGGTACTCTGAACAGCTTGAGTACCGACTGTTCAGCGTCACGGGGCAGTTTCCCCCTCAACGAAAAGTACGCGGCGGAACCAGGCATCGGCGCCGATCTCTTCGCCATCCTGCCGGTCAAAATCCCACTGGTTCCAGATCGAATAGAAGAACTGGCCGCCGGGGCTGCTGGTGATCGAGGCTTCGCCCGATTCGGCCAGGGCACTGCCTTCGAGGGCATCGAACTCGTTGCAGAAGCCGGCCAGTTCTGCGTCGTCAGCTGATGGCAGGCAGGTAGACAAGTCGGTTTCATCCGCCCACACCAGATAGTCATCGCCCCAGTTGACCGCGCGGCTGTAGAACAGGTCGAGGGGCTCGGCCTCGCCGGAAGCGACGGTGGTGTTGTCACCGGTCTCATAGACCATAAAGAACCGCGTCGGGTTGCGGTTGTCGTCCAGGTAGTCCGGAGCAGTGAACCCTGTTGGCAGTGACAGGGTGCTGACCCATTCCGGTGTGATACTACGGGTGGTCGGTGAGTAGCGCGGGTCGAGAATAGTGGTCTGGGTGCCGACCAGTTGCGAAAGGTTTCTCGCCTGTTCGAACGCACCGGCGGTATAGACAACGCACACCGGGTATTCGGTGGCCGAGCCGGCCGGGCCCATCCACTCGCAGGTGGTGGTGCCGTCGCCGGAATAGGTGATGCCGTCACTATGGGTGAAGCTTGCCGGCAGGGTGCTCCAGGTATTACCACCGTCAAAGGAGCGGCGTGCGTAGAGGTTGTAGTTGTCGTGGCCGACGCTGTTGGCCATCCAGTTGGGCGACCAGGCGTACATGGCCAGGATCATGTCGCCGGCCATGAAGCCGCGGTGTCCCTTGGCAACGTCGTAAGGATTCTCCCAGGAGACGTCGTTGAGGTTGCTGTCGTCCGGTGGGCTTTCGCCGTAGCCCGGGCCGTACTGCTGCCAGGTCCAGATTTTCGGCACCTGGGTGCCGCCGGCAAAATCGTCGAAGTAGTCGTTGATCGGGAAGACGTCCAGGCAGGTTGCTGCGTCGCCGCATTCGCCGGTAAGAATGGTGTTGCCGGACAGATTGATTGCCGGTGCCGCGCACAAGCCCTTGACATAGCGGGGATTGGAGCCGTCGGTGAAGGCCCACGCCGAGGAGCCATCGGCATTTTCGCAGACCATGTTGGCGTAGTCATAGGCGTTGGCGGTGTAATCCACGCTACCTGTGCAGACCTCTTCATCTATGCAGCTCGACTCATCAACGACACAGGTCTCAACATCTTCACAGGTTTCCACCTCTGCACAGACCTCCGTGTTCACACAGGTTTGCGCCGCGAGGGTCGGATTGCCGTCAGCATCCAGGTAAGGGTAGCATCGCAACTGGGTGGGATCCCTGCGACATTGCCCCGGGTGGTAGTTGTAGTCCGGATTGGGGAGATTGTCGGTACATACTGAATTGATTGTACAAACCATTTCGATCGTGCAGACCGGTTCGGTCGTACAGATCTCGTCGCACACCGTTTCGGTCGTGCAGGTTTCGTCGAGCAACGGCATGACGAAACGCCGTCCCATGATGTCGGCCGGGCCACCACGGCGAATGATCCCCTGTTTCCAGAGCTGGAGGGCCACCGTGCCGCTTGCGCCGGCATCGTACCAGTCCTGGGTGATCGGGCTGGGGCGCCGGGCGATCTCGGATTGGAGTAATGTTGTCTCAATCCCGGCCTGAACTTCGTACACCGGGTCGGGGTCAATCTGGTAAAAGTTGTAACCGAGCTCGGTATACTGCGTCAGAAAACTCTCGGGGTTGGTAAAATCATCCGGGTAGATCGCCGGCTGGTTAAGCATCAGCCCCTGGGAAACCACCTCGGGTTTGAACATGTCGAAGGTGTGGTACCAGACGTTCTTGCCCATGTCGACCTTTTCTATCAGGTCTTCGGAGACCACTTCTTCCTCGCCGTCCTCACCCAGGCCCTTGTTTTCTTCGTAGGCCATGGAGAACCAGGCACTGGTAATCGGGCAGCTATCCGGATTGAGTTTGTCGAAAGCGCACTCTGCTGAGTAACCGTGGAGGCTGATCCTGGCCCGTGTGGCAGCGGTATTGCCACGCAGCAGACGACCGTCTTCAGTGATGCACATGTTGACATCCTGGGTCGGACCCTCAGGGGTATCGATGGTGACCTGGATCGATGAAGCACAGAAGTCAGCTGCGCCGCTTGCGTCAAAGTCGTGGTAACAGTAAGCATCGTCAGCGTTACCGTCCGCATCCGGCATCACGCACATGGCGTTGTCACTCAGCCGTACCGGCATGGCAAAGGGGATGGCGGCCATCGGCGTGCCGTCTGAAGTCCAATCGTAGTCTGTGTCGACCATCCCGTAAGACCCGTCAGCGACCATGTCGAAGTCATTCCAGGAAATATAGGCATACCAGGTGTCGGTCTGGTGGTGAGCGATGGCGCCACTCCAGCCTTCGCCGGGTCCTTCGCCTTCGCCGGGGCGGATACCATCCGGGTCTTCCTGCCAAGTGACCACACAACCGGCTCCCTTGACGCAGACCGCCTCGGGTCGGTTGGCATCGCGCACCCCGGAGGTCAGCCGCTCGGCCTTGAACCAGGTGAAGGTACTGGTACCGTTCTCCTCGGCCGGCGGGTGAATGACTCCCCGTGCCGTCCAGACGCAGGCAAAGGGGAGTTCGCCGATCAGCGGGTAGCCTTCGTCAGCGAGGTCGGAAGAACGCTGCGAGCCGGGCACGCCGAACAGGTCGCGATCAAGGTAAAGAACGGGGTCGATGCGTTCGTCAGCCGTGAAATGTGCTTCCAGCGCCGACAGCTCCGTATCGGTGATGGCATAGGTTGGGTTGCCGCCACCACAATAGCGACTGACCCAGGCGATCAGCACCTTGTTGCCGTCCGAGGCGGCGAAGGTCCGGCCGACGTCACCCGGGTAGGCGACCTTCTTTCGGCCGTTTTTGATCTTGAAAGAGGACAGATCAGCTGACTTGGAAAGGTTGGAGCGTTTCCAGGTGTTGCCGTCATCCAGGCTGACTGCGCCATAGGCATCACGCTCGCCATGGCCGGGGAAACCGCCGTAGCCTTCTTCGTCGATGCCCTCGACGTGGCCGTCGGTGTAGTGTCCGATTAGTGGTCGGGCAAAGGTGCGATCAGCTTCGGTGTTGTCTGTGCCATCGGCGAGGGGATAGCTGATTGTCACCAGTTCGCCGGAGGTATTCTGGGCCGGCACATAGAGCGGCAGCATGCGGATCGCTGCAAATTCCGTCTCCAGATCCGGCGTGGCTGAGACGTTCTTGCGGAACATGGCGCCATCGTCTGCTAAAGCCGGCGTGGCGAGGACTAGTGACAAAAGCAGAATCAGATAGCGCATGACCTATACTCCTTTTACCAAAAGTTTAAAAAGCTTTATCCCTTACGTCGATAAACCACTAATCCGGCGAGGCCGGCACTGAGCAGCAGGAACGTGCCGGGCTCCGGCACCGGGTCCGGACCTGCAGTCACGAAAACCGGGTTGCTGATGCTTGCAGTCGATGCAAACAGGTCATCATAGGTTTCCAGACCAAACTCCAATCCCAGTCGGGTTACGCCGTGGTCAAGCTCGCTCAAATCCCACGACAACACCCCACTAAAGGTTTGGAAGAAATCTATGGTGCCGAATTCTTTCGAAATAGAGAAGTCGTCACCCACCGAAGTGATAGAATCTCCCGACTCGCCGTCAAAGAGTGCGGCGTAAAAAAGGTCGTCATTGCCTTCTGCAAGCGAAAAATCCAGACAAAACTCGAAGGATAGCACGTTTTCAGGGATGATCAGGCCATCATCATCCTCCGGAAATTGGTAAGGATCATAGGCTAGATAGGTCCATGAAATATTTTCATATAAAATATTTTCATATAGTGTGGCAGAAGAACCATCCTCAGCTATTACGACGGCATCAGGCGGATCGCCAAAAAAGTTATTTAGATCAATGGGGATGGTCGCGGCAAAGGTCGCGCTAGCAAAAAGTAGCAGGCAGGCACATGAGACACAAAAAGCAGATAGTGATTTCATTATTACTCTCCCGGATAGATATCGGCGCCGCCGCACCAGTGCGGCGGCGCCTTCATGAGCAACAGCTTTCCATCAAATTATGGAACTAAAGGCCTTGCATCATTTGATGGAAATTCAATCGGCATAATGCGCCGGAACCAGATGTCGCTGCCCTCGAAGTGCCCCGGGTTCTCAGGATCGACCGGCGGAATTTCCTGCAGCCAGCAACTGTAGAAACGTGAACCGTCAGGGGTCATGCGCAGCTGTACCTCACCCTGCTCCGGGTCACCCTTGGCCAGATAGGCCCAGCGGGTCACTTCTTCTCCGGCATAATTACCCGCGCTGTCCGGATTGACCTCCCAAGTATCCTCGGTTAAGGTCGTTCCCCTGTCCATCGATACAGTGTAGAACAGGTCTTCCGGGGCTTTCTCGATATCCGGGAGGTTGGTTGAGGTGCCGTAGGCCAGGTAGAAGACATCAGGGTTCTGCTTGTCTTCATCATATGCTGGCGACCCCGTAACTGGATCTTTGATGGTTCCCGGCACTGCGACGATGCGCGGTTCGATGACGCTGACCTTGTTGTTCTTGATCAGCGACACGTTGCGGGCCGGTTCGTAGACTCCTCCCGGGGCATAGCTTGTGACCACTTCATAATGTTTGGTCGCTTCGCTTGCATCATCCCCGGATTCGGTCAGTTCGGCTCCTGAAACACCTTCCGGATCAATAAAGATGTCGGTGTGCTCAACAGCAACCTGGGCATCAGGGTCAGTGGTCCAGGTTTCACCGCCGTTAAAGGAGCGTCGGATATAGAAATCATACTTGTCGTGGGCATTGCGTGAGGCGGCCCAGTTGGGGGTATAGGAGTAGCCCATGATGACAAAGTCACCACGGATGCCACCGCGGTGGGCGCGGGCATCTTCATACGGGTTTACTCCTGATTTGAGGAGCAGGTTCTCTTCCGATTGTGTCCAGCGACAGACCTTGGTCCCTTCACCCTTGGCATTCTCGTCTCGGTCAGGATTAATCCAGGTCTCGGTTGGGGTTACGGTACTGACATTCTGGACGATCAGTCTGCCGTCCGTGTCGCTGTGCGGGATGAAGTTCTTCGGATCCCACGGGTTGCCTTTACGAATAACTCCTGTAGGGTCCTTGACCACGCAGCGACGGGCCATGATATCGGACGGCCGCCCGGCACCCTCTTCACCTTCCTTGTAGAGAACGATCAACACGGTCCCGGAGTTTTCCGGTTCCTTGAAAGTCACCCCGTCGGACATGAAACCTCCAAATGCAGACGTTTTTGATTGCAGAATGAAGCGCGGACGTCTGGCATTTTCGTAGGCAAGGATCGGATCGCCTTTCCAATCAGTGATCTCATCTCCAGCATCATCGTTGGGAATCGGATCATAGCCAGTAATATTACCCTCGCCATCGAAAATCGGATTGGAGCCCAGGTATTCCGGCTCTACGACGTATAAAGGATTACCGGACTCATCCGTTTCCGGCAGATTGAGGATGGTTCCAGCACTGACCAGGTCAGGATTCTGGAAATCAAAGCTGTGGTAGATGGCATTTTTGCCAGAGTCAGGGAAGGTTTCGTACGGATCATAGCCACTACCATCCTCTGAACCTGTTCCAGTTTCATCTGGCGGTCCCAGGCCAACCCCTTTGGTTTCCTCGTAGGCCATAATCGCCCAGGCGCTTTTGCTGCCATCGGGTTTTGTGTAGGTTTGCAGAAACAGGTTAGGGCGGGCGGCTCCGGTATTACCGTCCAGCGCGCGACCATCAGCGGTCACCACAACCGTTTTTAAGGCCCCTTGCTGGTTGGTGAACTGATAGAGGGTTCCCTGCCCGTCGCTCCAACCACTGGCATCGCTACCTTCTTCATAAACATTGGTGTCCCAATTCCAGAGACCCGGCAGCATATAGCCGTAGCGATGGGAGCCGTCGCTGTCCTCTGAACTGGTGTCAGGGTTGAGGACTGGAATGACATTGCCTTCGGCGTCGAGGATCGGCAGGCCGCTGCCGTCCAGTTCAACCCACATGTTGTCAGTGTTAACTACGTCGTTGTCGGAAATCCGTATCGGTAACGACATGGGTACCAACGCCTTGGGACGTCCAGCAAAATCAATGTCATCATGCTCAGGATCGCCGCCGGCAATAAAGTTGGTGTCAACTTTGGCAAAATCCCACATGGTGACAAAACTGTACCAGATGTCGGTTTTGTGGTTGGTCGTTGCGCCGCCCCAACCAGGGCCGGGACCTTTGGCTTCACCGGGACGCAGTCCGCCCGGATCTTCCTGCCAGGAGATAGCAAACCCGGCACCGTCAGCACCACCCATAAAGACCTGGTTGGCGTCGCGGCGGGCCGAGGTCAAGCGTTCCGGTTTAAACCAGACGATATCACCGACAAAGCGACCCCGGCCGGCATTGACATCAGCCTGGGTAGAAATAATTCCACGGGCCACCCAGACGGCGCTGTAGGGCACTTCGCCGACTTCCGGATAGCCCTGTTCGGCGTAGTCCACGGAACGTTGCGGACCACTGACGCCCCAAATTTCATCAACATAGTAGGGGTCATCATAGGTATAGTCAGGTCCACAGGTTTTATTTTCATCGTTACCGTTGCAAACGTCACAAGGGTCCGGAATTCCATCATTATTGGTGTCTGGACAGACCTGAATCGCATAGCGGGGTTTGCCGCCTCTGGCAAACTTGCTGGTCCAGGCAATCATGATCTTGTTGCCCTTTACCTGGAAAACAGGTTTTTTGCAATGACCGAAAAATTCTTCACCATTGGCCAGGGTGAACGACGACCGGTCGGCCATCCGCGATATATTCTTGCGTTTCCAGGTGTTGCCGTCGTCACGAGAGATGGCAGCCCAGACATCATGCGCTCCGTCGCTTCCCTCGATTTCGTCCGTATACACAATGACCAATGGTTTGGCCCGGTCTGTGGAACGAATAAAATTGCCGTCTTCATCAAAATATTCAATAATTTCGGTGGTTGGATCGGTATAATCTTCCGGGTTCTCAGGATAGGACCCACCATAAATCAACGAGGCATTGGCTCTTAAGGCTGGGAACCAGACGCCCATCACATTCAGTTTGGATTTCGAACTCGCCAACGAGGGTGATTTAGAAACGTTCTTGCGGAACATGGCCGCGTTCAACGCATCATCCAGGTTTTTCTTGGCATCCTCAGCTGAGACCACTGTCAGGTCCAGCCCATAAAAATCGCCCTGATAGGCGGTGTCGATAATGAGCTGGTCGATCTGGTCACTATCGCTGAAATCGAACTGGTCCAGGCTGAGTCCTTTCATCGCTGCATCCAGTGAGGCAACCACATCATTGGTGATCAGGATGCCGTCTTTGGGGTCACCTTCCACGTCCAGACTCTGGAGCACACGAGCCATGTTGATGACCTCGACATTGTCCGTGTCGGCCATTTCGAACAGGTCGAGGGGCGACACTTTATGAGCGGCAACCGTGCTGCCGAGCAGGTAATCGCCAACCGAAAAGGTTACTGTTTCGCCGGGGAAGTAATTGAAGGCTCCACCTTCATAGGTGAGACCGTCAAAGGTTGGGGACGAGACGTTGAGTCCCTGCACGGGGGAATCGACAAAATGACCGGTTTTGGGGTGGGCAAGCTGATACTGGAACCACCAGCCGGCGCCGACCCCTTCAAAATCCGTCAAGCTCTCTTCGTCGATTTCACCGGTTCGGGTGGCAACCCCTTCGCCGGTATAGGCCCAGGCCGCATGGGATTCACCGGGGTTGCCTTCGGCGTCGAGTTTGACCGCACTGAGATGCACAGCAACGTTTTGCAGGCGCATGTCGGCATAAGGTTCGCCCCAGGAAAAACCGAGATCCTCTGTCAGGTTCAACTTCAGCCAATACTCATCATTAATATTGGTGTATGAGTCCTTATAGGTGAATCTGCCGGGAATCAGATTCCCTCTTCTCGTGGCCGGGACAGGTTTATGTCCGACATAGACTTTGACACTCCTGAGTTCCCAGGAGTCGTTGGGAATGAGCCGGATGCGGAACTCATCCTTGGTGTTCCAGACATTGGCGATGCCGACCACCTCATGGGTCTGGGTGATCAGCGCAGCCTTGACCAGCCCGGGCCCTTTGTAAGCGGCATGGACCGGGGTCAGGCATATCAGGGCTGCAGTAAATGCAGCGAGACAGGTGGCAATGCGTCGAGCGAGCTTCATAGCGTCCTCCTCTGATAGTGTTCTTCCCGATGGCTGGCAGATCAATCGGGAAATCCGTAACAAACCAGTACTGCCAATCTTCTTTTCTAATCTGCAAAAGAGATCTTCGGCAGCCCGGCCGTCTTCAGAGGAGAAACGGGAAGACCCTCGGCTTTCCGCGCCCTTCTCACGAAGGGGTTGGCTTTTCGGATTCTTGGGTGTAACGCTTAATTTATGTAAAAGGGTTTCAGTATCGCATCGTCGTCGAACTGGATCGCCAGACCCTGTTGGTCGCGGCGGATAATTTCTCCAGTGGTCGTCATGTACACGTATTTGACCTGATGGTCGCTGTCGGTTATTTGCAGCAGCAATTCGACCTGGACATACCTTTCGTAGGATGCGGCTCCCATGGTGCTGAAATAAGCCCCTTTGCATGAGATGTCTTTGGTCAACAGCAGATGATGATGTTCGCCATTGGTATTGGCAGGTTGCCTGATCGTGGCCGGAGCCATCAATTCAAAGCGCTCAAACGCTCTCTGCTTGGAAAATTTAGGCATTGGGAAGGTTCTCCAATCGGCAGAAATATGAGATCTGGAGCTCCAATTGTTCGATAATGATAGCAGGCACAAACAGTTAAACTATCGCGCCAGATGACCATTTTTTCTAGTTTTTTTAGAAAGGAAAAATACGCTGAAAGGATGATAAATAATTTTATTTCAGCTGTTTTCTCATACCTGTTTCGTATGCAATTGCTGTACGAAGGCGTGACGGATAGCGATATTAATCATCGTCGATCAGGGCCCTTGACACTGTGCTCAAAGATAGCTTACCGAGGGGCTTGGCGTTGATCTGAGCCGGAATGAAAGAAAGGAATTTTTAAAAGGTCATTGTGAGCAGAGGATGATGAGGTGGGGCTAGCTCAAGTTTTTGGAAGCCCAGAGGGCGGCCTGCAGGCGGTTTTGAACACCGAGTTTTTTCAGGATGTGGGAGATGTGGGTCTTGACCGTGTGCGGACTGATAAAAAGGGTGGACGAGATGTCGTCATTGGTGGCGCCGGAGGAAAGCAACAGCAGGACCTGCTTTTCCTTCTTTGTCAGCAGGTTTGCTGCGTTCTTTTCTACAGGTTCTTTGCGGGTGCGCCGGCAGACATATTCCATCAGTTCTCCCCTGGCGACCCACATTTCACCGTTCTTCAGCGCGCAAATACCCCTCAGCATGAACTCGGCCTGATCATCCTCAAAAAAGAAACCGCGCACGCCGAGGTCGATCATTTCAGACAGATCCATCTGGGCATGGGTGAGGTTGAACAAGGCGACGATATCCTGCTTGAGATAGGGGAGGGCGACCCGGTGTAGCATCTGTAAAATATCGTTGTTATTCATGCCGACAGCGTCGACAAAAATCAGCCGCCATTCGTGGTTTTCGTTGTTACCAGGCGCTGGTACGGCTTCCAACTTATCGATGATACTCCATTTGGCGGGCGTCTTGTCGCTGATGAAACTGGCCAGAACTTCTACGCTGAAGCGATGAGAACTGACCATGATCAGCGGATTGTCCTTGAAGGTGCACAGTTTGCAGTCTGTTGTTCGATAACAACTCAAAGAAACTCCCGATGGATTAGACGAAAGAAACCTTTTTAGTCTTGTCTTGCAAAACGGTGTTTGTACTTGTAGCTCACCCATTTTGCCATATATTCCAGATATGTCTAGTGTTTTAATCGGGATTCACTAACTAACTGGTTACCGGAAAGAGAGAAGCATCAAAGTGTTCAGTTATATAGAAAAATCTTCCCACTAATAATCAACAGAATGTTCCCCCCTGTTGGTTTGCAGGGGTGGCTACATGCTGCTGGTCAAACTTGTTATAGACCCCTGATAGGGAGTTGGTTGTTTTGCGGATAAGAACAGTGGGGTGTCGGTTGGCTTGACCATCACTCCCTGAACAGCCAGGGCGACTGCTGCCGATGCCGTTCTTCAAAAGTTT
>CAZMFD010000024.1:35597-41760 GCA_964565445.1 uncultured Geobacteraceae bacterium | reverse complement strand
TTGTTTAAGGTTCATTTTTTTTGATCACTACTGGTAGGGGATGCCATAAACTCAACAATGGATCGGACTTCAACATCTGAAAGAAAAGATGCATGACCACGTGCCGGCATATTACCAATACCGTTAATCGCATTCTTAACAAGGACATCGATGTCTTCCTGTAGGCGAAGATCGCCGGGCTTTGGCGCACCCATGATGCCCCGATCATGGCAGGATGCACAGTTTTTTTTGTAGGTGACGGCAGTCTCGTCGCTAGCTTCTTTCCCTTTCTGCACCATCCCGGTTTTCGCGTATAACGGATGAAGCAGGTTCATGTTGAAAACAGACAAACCGCAAAATGACAGGGCCAATACGATGGTGGTAATATATAGTTTTTTCATTTGGGCTCCATGGAGTTGATGTGAAATTACATCTTTGCACACAATTCCAGAATGTTGAATCGTTACTTGTTATTTCTGATTGAAGTTGATCCAGACACTGGTATTTAATCTGCCGCAAAATGCCGCAAAATCTGTTAGCCTTAAGGAATACATGTTTGTATCAAAGTATTGTTTTGTTTTCATTGATATCCCCCATTTGCGCCCTCTCGCCAGCCCCTCCCACACAGAGGAGAGGGAGCTCCTGAATATGCGACTTTAAGTGCATAGTAGTTGAATTTGTTTGGGATATCGTCCCACGCTCAGCCATTAAAGAAAGAGGTTAGTTTTTATGCAGCAACAAGAGTTTACCCCCGGTCAGCAGTTTCACGGCTTTGTTGTCGAGCGTGTCGATGATTTGCCCGATGTCAATGCGACCATGGTGCGTTTAAGCCATGAGAAAACTGGCGCGCGGTTTATGCACCTGGTGCGTGATGATGATAATAAACTCTTTGGTGTCGGTTTTCGTACCCCCCCGGAAGATTCCACCGGCGTGGCCCATATCCTTGAGCACACAGTGCTGTGCGGTTCTGAGCGCTTCCCGGTGCGTGATCCGTTTTTTTCCATGCTCAAGCGCAGTCTCAACAGCTTTATGAACGCCATGACCGCCAGCGACTGGACCCTGTATCCTTTTTCCAGCATGAACCATAAGGATTTTCACAACCTGCTGGATATCTATCTGGATGCGGCATTTTTTCCGCGCTTGCTCGAACGCGATTTCCGCCAGGAAGGTCATCGTCTTGAATTTGCTGAATTGGATAACTCTGAGTCTCCGCTGGAGTACAAGGGGGTGGTGTACAACGAGATGAAGGGCGCCATGTCCGACTCCTCATCCCTGTTGGGACGGCGTCTGACTCGCCATCTTTATCCGACCGCAACCTATCGCCATAACTCCGGCGGTGAGCCGGAAGATATTCCCACCTTGACCTGGCAGCAGTTGCGCGATTTCCATGCGCGTTATTATCATCCGAGCAACGCCTGGTTTTTCAGTTATGGCAACCTTGATCTGGTCGAACTCCTCGGTATTGTCGAAGACCGGGTACTGCAACAGTTTGAGCGGATCGATCCTCAAAGTGAGGTGCCGCTGGAGCAGCACCTGTCCGAACCACTCACCGTGAGCGAGTCCTATCCTCTTGATCCGGGCGAGCCTCTGGAAAAGCGCTCGATGGTGCAGTTGGCGTGGCTGACTGCCGATATTAATGACAGTTATGAGCGCCTGGCCTTGAGCCTGTTGTCATCACTGTTACTCGGGACACCGGCGGCCCCCTTGTATAAGGCGATGCTCGACTCCGGGCTGGGTGCCAACTTGACCCCGGCCACCGGCTATCATGATGATTATCGCAATACCTTCTTTTCGGTCGGCTTGCAGGGGACAGACCCAGAGCATTGTCAGGCCATTGAAAAATTGGTGATTGATACCCTGGAAGAGGTGGCGCAGACCGGTTTTTCCAGCGAGCGGATAGAAGCGGCGATCCACCGTCTTGAGTTTTCTACCCGTGAGGTAACCGGCGATTCCTACCCTTATGCGCTCTTGCTGTTGATGCGCGTGTTCGGACCCTGGTTGCATGGTGGCGATCCTCTGGATGTGCTGAATTTATCCGAGCAATTAGGGCGGTTGCGTAAGGAAGTTGAACAGGGTGGTTTTTTCGCGGGACTGATCCGCAAATGGTTGCTCGATAATCCCCACCGTGTCACCTTGTTGTTAGAGCCCGATGCGGAGATGGGGGCCCGTCAGGAGGCGGCGATCCGCGCCACCCTCGATGCCACACAACAGCGACTTGATCAACAGCAACATCAGCGCCTGGTGGAAGAGGCAAAACAGCTGAAACTGGCGCAGGAAGCGCCGGAGGATCTGTCCTGCCTGCCGACCCTGACGCTTGCCGACATCCCTCCGGAAGAGGCCCCGGTTAAAGTGAAACAGGTTGATCATGATCAGGTTGCTACCTATTGGTTTGATCAGCCAACCAATGGTATCGGCTACTTGACCCTGAATTTTTCCACCGAGTCTCTGACGGCGGAACAATTGAAGTATCTGCCGGTGTTCAGCAGCCTGCTCACCCAGGTTGGTGCCGGTGGGCGCACTTATCTGGAAATGGCTGAAGCGATGGAGGCGGTTACCGGCGGTATTTTCGCTCGCACCTCATTGCTGGATGATCCTGCTGATCTGGATCAGTTTAATGCGGGATTCGAGCTCAAAGGTAAAGCGCTGGTGCGCAATAGCGTTGAGCTGATGGAACTATTGCAGGATTTTCTCCTGACTCCTGATTTTTCTGACCTGAATCGTTTAAATAAGGTGCTTGGTCAGATGCAGGTCTCGATGGAAAACTCGGTACCCCAATCCGGGCACACCTATGCCGCCCGCATGGCAGCCGCCGGGCTTTCTCCCGCCGCACAATTGCGTGAACAGTGGTCGGGACTGTCGCAGATTGCCCTGGTGCGTGAGTTAGCTGCCAAAACGGTTGATGAGCTGGGTGAACTGGCGACCATGCTGACCTCGATTGGCCAATCCCTGTTTTCTCAGGCCCAGCTGCAGGTTGGCGTTGCGGTCGAAGAACAGCATTTTTCTTCTCTCGAAGGGGCGCTGGCGACCTTGCTGGAGGGCCTGAATTGTTCCGCGCAGGGAGCTCCTGCGGCACAGCAACCGTTCAACCCTGACCCGGGGCGTCATGGCCTGATCTGGTCCCTGCCGGTGCAGTATGTCACCCGCGTGTTTAAAACTGTGCCCTACAGTGACCCTGATAGTGCTCCCTTGACAGTACTGGCGCGTTTGCTGCGAGCAGAATTCCTGCACCGAGAAATTCGGGAGAAGGGTGGAGCTTACGGTGGTATGGCCGGCCACAATAGTGGTGCCGGATTGTTCAGCATGTTGTCCTATCGTGATCCCCATCTGGAGCGCACCCTCCAGGTTTTTGATGATGCCATTGACTGGATCATCAGTGGTCAATTCGAAGCTGTGTCGGTAGAAGAAGCGATTCTGGCGGTGTTCAGCGATCTCGATAAGCCCCTGTCACCGGCGGGTCTGGCGGCTCACGAATTTGCCTGTTTGCGTCGGGGGATTACCCTGGAAATGCGTAACGACTTCCGCCGGCAACTGCTCAAGGTTGACGCCTCTGACTTGATCCGCGTTGCTAAGCGCTACCTCCACGATGGCCAAAGCGCGGTGGCGGTGCTGGCGGGTGAGTCAGCATTGAAGCGGGCGAATGAGAATCTGGGTGAAAGGCGGCTGGAGATTCGTCGGGTTTGAAAGTTGGTGCCATAACAACAGATTAGCATCTGCGAATCTGTTAGCGCGCGGGCTCGGGGTTCCCATCTCAAGGGACACTTTTCGCCGTCCATGGCCGTTCGACTGTCGCCGTCCCTGGCGACAGACGCCCTTGACATGGGAACCCTGACCCCACCCGCGTTGGTGGTTGATAATTGACAATATTTTCTATCCGGATTTAAACAATATGAGCACCACCAACCATTCATTATTTATCACCGCCGCCCTCGGACTGGAACCACTGCTGGTTGAGGAGTTGACTGTTCTTGGATTGGCGCAGGTCAAGCAGGAGCGCGCCGGGGTCAGTTGTTACGGTAGTCTGGCGGATGCCTATCGGATCTGCATGTGGTCGCGTCTGGCCAGTCGGGTCCTGCTGCCGCTGACTCAATTTGCCGCGGTTGATCCCGATCAGCTCTATGCCGGGGTTCAGAGCGTCGACTGGTCAGAGCATCTGGAGGCTGATTCGACCCTGGCTGTCGATTGTGCCACCAGTAAGTCGCAGATAAGCCACTCACGCTACGCCGAACAGAAAACCAAGGACGCTATCGTCGATCAATTCCGTGTCCGTACGGGTGAACGCCCATCGGTCAGCCTCGAGCGCCCTGATGTCCGTTTGAACCTCTATCTGTATCAGGATCAGGCGAGCTTGAGTCTTGATCTTTCAGGTGAAAGTTTGCACCGTCGTGGCTACCGTATCGACGGCGTCCATGCGCCGATGAAGGAAAACCTCGCCGCCGGGATGTTGTTACGTTGCGGTTGGCCACAGATTTGTGCCTCCGGCGGTGGTCTGGTCGATCCCCTGTGCGGTTCCGGCACCCTGCCGTTGGAAGCGGCACTAATGGCGACCAATACGGCTCCGGGCCTGTTACGCACCTACTATGGATTTTTGGGGTGGAAACAGCACGACGATGCCATCTGGGAGGAGGTGCTGCAGGCTGCCGACGAGGAACATCAGCGCGGGGTCGCGGCGTTGAAGGTGCCGATTGTCGGTTATGATGCTGATCCTCGGGCGATTCGTGCGGCATGGGATCATGCCCGGCAGGCTGGGCTGGAAAAACTGATTCATTTTGAGCGCCGCCGTCTGGAGGAATTTGTTCCTCCACCAAATGTGCGCACTGGTCTGCTCATTGCTAACCCCCCTTATGGGGAACGCCTCGGCAACAGCGATGAGCTGGCGCCTCTATATAATCAGCTTGGCCAGATAATGGCACAGCATTGCCAGGGGTGGCACGGTGGGGTGATAACCAGCGAGAAGGAGTTGGGGCGTGCCATCGGTCTACGTGCCGACAAGATCAACGTGCTCTATAACGGCGCGCTGAAATGTCAGCTGTTGCAGTTTGTATTGAATGCCGATAATCACTGGCAATCCCTGGCAGAAAAAGCCCAACGGACAGCACAAAAACCCTTGTCTGCCGGGGCCGAGATGTTTGCCAACCGCTTGCGTAAAAATTTGAAGAAGCTTGGCAAGTGGGCTCAGCGCGAAGGGATCGATTGCTACCGCCTGTATGATGCCGACCTGCCGGAGTATGCGGTAGCGGTGGATCTTTATGGGGATGAGGTGCATCTGCAGGAATACCGCGCACCGAGCAGCATTGACCCCGACAAGGCCGCCGAACGTATGCGTGATGTTCTGGCCGCGCTGCCGCGAGAGCTGGGAATTTCCCCAGATCAGATTCATCTGAAAGTCCGCCAGCAGCAAAAGGGCACCGACCAGTACGAAAAACAGGCACGTCGCGGCCTGTTGAAAGAGGTTCATGAAGGTAACTGCCGGTTTCTGGTGAATTTAACCGATTACCTCGACACCGGCCTGTTTCTCGATCATCGTCTGACGCGGCAGAAAATTCAGTCTTTGGCGGCTGGTAGGCGTTTTCTCAACCTTTTTGGTTATACCGGCGCGGCAACGGTTCATGCCCTCAGAGGGGGTGCATCAGCGACGACAACGGTCGATATGTCACGTACCTATCTTGACTGGGCGCGTAAGAATGTTGAACTCAACGGTTTTGCCGGCGCCCGTCAGGAATTTATTCAGGCCGATTGCCTTGCCTGGCTGGAACAGGCGCAGACACAGCGAGTCGGAGTTTTTGATCTGATCTTTCTTGACCCGCCGTCCTTCTCCAACTCAAAGTCGATGGAGAGCACCTTTGATGTGCAGCGAGACCATGTTGAGCTGTTACGTCAAACCTTGCGATTCTTGGCCGTTGATGGCCAACTGATTTTTTCCACCAACCTGCGCACCTTCCAGATGGCGACCCCGGTTTTTGATGATCTTTTCCTGGAAAATATCACCGCGCAGACCTTGCCACTGGATTTCACCCGCAATCCGCGTATACACCAGTGCTGGTTGATAAAGCGGTTGTAAATGCCATACGGAAAACTTTCCATGTTCAAGCTTGATGAGCGTTTGCAGCGCGACACCTTTCCGATAGCAAGTCTGCTTCTGTGCGAAGTGCTGCTACTGAACAACGCCCATTATCCCTGGCTGATC